>JACORX010000244.1 GCA_016179165.1 Candidatus Rokuibacteriota bacterium
ACCCGGAGAGGCGTCGCGCGCGACCGGCCCGACCGGCGCTCCTGCCAGCAGCTCGCGCAGCTCCTCGTCGGTATGGCGCGCCGTGAAGTCGCGAAACGTCTGCCCGTCGCGCCGCTCGGCGAGATACGCGTTGAGCAGCCGCTCGATCGCGGCGGGAACCTCGGTCGCGGCGGCGCGATAACCGATGGGCCGTGCGGTGCGCTGGTGCTTCCCCAGGCCGCCGCCGACGCAGAAGTAATAGGCGTCGACCATCGTCCCCTCGACTTTCGTCTTCTTGCCCTCGATCCCGATGTCCGCAATCCAGTGCTGGCCGCAGCTGTTCGGACAGCCGGTGACGTTGATCTTGAGGTGCTGGTCGAAGCCCGGCATCCGCGTCTCCATCTCCTCCACGAGCCACCGCGCAAACCCCTTGGTCTCGGTGAGCGCGAGCTTGCAGAACTCCGTCCCCGTGCACGCGACGGTGCCTCGCCAGAAGGGCGAGGCCTCGACCTTGAATCCCGCCGCGGCGAGCTCGCGGGCCAGCGCGGCGGCGCGCTCCCGGCGCACGTTGAGGATCACGATGTTCTGCATCGTGGTCGTGCGCAGCTCGCCGCTGCCGTAGCGGTCGGCGAGGTCGGCGACGGCGCGCATCTGGTCGGCGGTCAGGCGGCCGCGCAGGACCGACATCCCCGCGTAGACGTAGCCCGCCTGCTTCTGCGGATGAATGCCGACGTGGTCGCGGTACACGTCGTCCGGCGGCTCGGCGGCCACGCCGGGATCGAGCGAGAAGCCGATGCGCCGCTCGAGCTCGGACTTGAAGCGCTCGGCCGTCCAGCCGTGCTGGAGGAAGAGGAACTTCAGCCGCGCCTTCTCGCGGTCGTGGCGCAGCACGTCGCTCTCGAGAAAGATCTCGGTGATCCCGCGGACGACGGGCAGCACCTGCGCCGCATGGATGAACGCGTCGAGCGGCACGGCGAGGTGCGGCTGGGTCGAGAGCCCGCCGGCCACGCGGACGGCGAATCCCACCTCACCGGTCTCCGGGTGGCGGACGGGCGTCAAGCCGACATCATTGATTTCTGGATACGAGCACCAGGCCTTGCAGCCCGTGATGGTGATCTTGTACTTGCGGGGCGCGTTGTAGAAATCGGAGTTGCCGTTGAGCATCCGGTTGACGGCCTGGACCAGCGGCCCGGCGTCGATCATCTCGTCGGCATCGACGCCCGCCAGCGGGCAGCCCGTGATGTTGCGGGTGACGTCACCGCAAGTGCCCATCGTGGTGAGCCCCACCCGCCAGAGGCTCTCGAACAGGTCAGGCATCACCTCGACCGGCATCCAGTGGAGCTGGATGTTCTCGCGCACGGTGATGTCGGCCACGCCGCGGGCGCTGCGCTCGGCGAAGCCGGCGATCACGCGAAGCTGGTGCGAGGAGAGCTGGCCGTTCGGGATGCGGATCCGGACCATGAAGTAGGGCACGGCCTTGCCCTCGCCCCCTTTGCCGCCGACCGCCCCGATGCCGTCGCCCTGCGTGTAAACGCCCCACCAGCGGAAGTACGTATTGAGCCACGCGGCCGGGATCGATTGATAGCCCTCGCGCGCGAAGCGGCGGATCTCCTCGAGGTGCTCCCAGGGATTGATCTCGCGCTTGAGGCGCTCCGCCCGCTGGGCCTTCGTCTCCTTTGGGGCCGCGGGCGCCGGTGGGGCCGCGGGCGCTGGTGGGGCCGCGGGCGCTGCGGCCGGGGCGGCGGCGACGTCGGCCCCGCTCACCCAGTTGCGGAGGATTTCGGCGACCTCGGGACGGGCGAACTCCGTGGGCACGAGCTCGCCGCGGCCGAGCAGCTCGCGCACCACCGCGCCGCTGAGCCCCATGCGGTCCTGCGATCCGTGGGGGCAGGTCTTGGGCGAGGTCAGCGCCTCGCAGCGGCGGCAGTAAAAGGTCTCGTCGAAGAAGAGCGCTGTGATCCCCAGCTCGTCCGGCGTGAAGGCGCGGAAGGCCTCGTCGACGCCGATCGGCGTGAAGTCACGCTCGACGGAGGCGTACTCGCGTCCCACGATGAAGTGTGTGCATCCGTAGTTCTTCCGGACGAGGGCGTGGAAGACGGTCTCGCGCGCGCCGGCATAGCGCATCGCGCCCGGGAAGACGGCGAGGACGACGCGGTCCCGCGGGTAGTACTGCTCCACCAGAACCTGAGAGCAGCGGACGCGCACCTGCGACGGCAGCTCGTCGAGCTTGGTCTGGCCCACGAGGGGGTGGATGAAGAGGCCGTCGAGCGGCTCCAGCGCGCACTTCTGGATATATTCGTGCGCGCGGTGCATCGGCTGCTGGCTCTGGAAGCCGACCACGGTCCGCCAGTCCAGCTCGCGGAATCGCGCACGGGCGTCCGCCGGGTCCAATCGGTACGGCTCGAAGCCTCGAAGAGGCGGGCGCGCGATCAGATCAACCTTGCCCGCGAGGAGCACGTCGCCGCGGTTGAGCTGGTAGGCGGCACCGGGATGGCGGGCATCGTCGGTGCCGTAGACCCGCCGCGCTTCCTCGCGGCCGTCGTAGGGAAAGCGCCTCTCGAGGTGGAGGATGGCGATCGGCTCCTCCCACGGCGTGACGAGCGCGACGTCCTCGCCTTCGCGCAGGGCGTCGGCCGCGGTCTTGCGAACGGCGAGCGTGATGGGCACCGTCCACGGCAGCCCGTTCGCCAGGCGCATGTCACGGAGGACGCCGCGATAATCGGCCTCGCCCATGAAGCCTTCGAGCGGACTGTAGGCGCCGACAGCGAGCAGCTCGACGTCGGACATCGTGCGGGCGTTGAGCGCGATCCGCGTGAGCGACCGCGTGCGGTCACGCGCGTCCGCCAACTCGGCGTCACGCAGGACCCGGTCGACCAATCGGCCACCGTGAGCGGGAACCTCGACCGCGCCGTCCTCAATGGTGGGCATAGGACGGCAATATACAATTACCGATCGGTCAAGTCAAGAATGTATTCACCTATATTATGTAGGTACCTAGCCTAAGGCCTAGCGGGTCACACCCTGCCTGGCCCGGCTGAGCCAGACGAGACCCAGGTCCTTCTCCGTCCAGCCGTGGGTTCGCAGATGAGCAACCCACGCCTTGACCTGGACCGCCGAGATGATCTGCTCCGCTGGGTCGACCTCGACCCGATCGGGACACCGCTTGTCGCTGACCGATACTGCGGGTAGAGACGCAGGCACTGCGGCCATGTGAGCTCCCTTTGTCGACGGCAGCGCGCTCGAGCGGAAACAGAAGCTGCGGCTCGGTCGCGCGAACGGTACGGCCGGGGAACCGCTAGCGAGGTCCTGGGTGGGTGGCGGGGCGCTAAGGCCCGCCAGCCTCTTCCACGAAGAGATTTTTAGTATACAGGAAAGCCAGGCGGCGGGGCCCAACCATGGGCTTCAGCCGGCGCGTCATCGGCCGTATAATCCGGGGCGACGACGTTTCCGCGGGATCACAACCCCAACCGGCGGTAGGACAGGAGCATCCGATGCGCACCTACTACGACATCCAGCTGGGCGACCGCACCGTCGCCAAGCGAGAGATCGAGGGCGAGGCCGTCGTCAAGGCCGGCCGCTATCTCATCGCCAAGACCCTGCTCGACCTCGGCGCGGCTACAGTGGATCCCTTGTCACCGCAAAACCCGCTCATCTTCTCGGCCGGCCCCTTCGCGGGCACGAGCTTCTCCAACGCCAACCGCACGAGCGTCGGCTGCAAGAGCCCGCTCACGGGCGGCGTCAAGGAGGCCAACGGCGGCGGCACGTTCAGCTACGGCCTCGGCCAACTGAAGGTCGCCGGATTTACGCTCCTCGGCGCCTCGAAGATCTGGGTGGTCATCCACTTCAAGAAGGACGGCAGCATCGTGTTCGACGATGCGGCGCCGTACCTGGGCAGGGGAAACTTCGAAGCGAACGACATGCTCCACGCCAAGTACGGCAAGAAGGTCACGGTCGCCCTCTGCGGCCCCGTCGGCGAGTACCAGGGCCTGCTGGGCGGCATCGCGCTCAGCGACAAGGACGGCCGGCCGGCGCGGCTGGCGGCGCGCGGAGGCGTGGGC
>JACORX010000235.1 GCA_016179165.1 Candidatus Rokuibacteriota bacterium
CCGAAGACGCTCCAGGAGATCAACGTCCGCGCGGCGCGGAACTTCTCGCTCGTGAGCCATATCGTGGCGGCGGCGATCGACAAGGGCATCTACCGCCCTCACGAGCCGCGCGAGGTCGTGGACCTCCTCTGGTCGCTCTTCCTCGGCCTCGTGCATCTGTCGGAGACGCGGAAGAACCTCGGCGTGACGATCTCGACCCTCAAGGACCTCCACCGAAAGGCGTTCGCCTGCTTCGAGGAAGGGGTGCGAGCGAAGCGGCCCACGCGGGATTCGGGCTCCGCTAGCTCGGTCGCCAGGCGATGACGGCCGCGCGCTTGCGGAAGGGAGCGATCCACTCCGCGCCGCGTCGCTCCAGCCGCTCAGAAAGGAAGCGGCGGAGATAGTCGCGGGGCCCCTCGCCCTCGAGGCCCATGTAGGCCATCCAGAAGTCGCAGGCTTCCTCGAGGCTGTCGAACGGCTGGTCGGAGGAGTACTCGATCGGCGTGACGCACGGGTGGATGCCCAGGCGCTCGAGCCCCGCCACGGTGTCGTCGGCGCGGCAGCGATGCTCGTAGGGGCGGCCGAGGAGCGCCGGGTAGAGCTCGCGGTAGAAGAACTTGTCGTCGTCGGGTCCCGCCGGCAGGTCGCGGACGAAGGCGCCGAGGCGCTGCGCCAGGGTGCCGGCATCGCGGAGGAACGGCGAACCGCCGTCGAGGAGGCCGCCCACATGGGCGCAGATGACGAGGTCGTGGGGACGCATCGGCGCCGCGCCCCACTTGGCTTCGACAACCGTCACGTTGGCGAGACCCGCCGAGGCCGCCCCCGCCCGGAGCGCCCCCGCCATCGCCGCGGAGGGATCGAGCGCCGTCACTGCCTCGAGCCGCCGCGCGAGCGGCAGGGCCAAGGCCCCGAAGCCCGCGCCGACGTCGAGCGCGTCGCGGCAGCCGGCGAGGGCAGGGCCGAGGGCGCCGAGGACGCGCGCCGCGTAGTCGCTCCGCTCGTTGGCGCGCTTGTACCAGGCCACCGTCCGCTCGGTCCAGAACTCCGCGCGGACCCCGGCGGCAGGGCGGCCGCCGCGGCGCAGGGCCGTGCTATGCTCCCGGCGATGTCGCTTCTGCTCAGGTGGCTTCATGTCGTGGCGGCCATCACCTGGATCGGCGGCATGCTCTTTGTCGCCCTGGTCCTTGTGCCGGCGACGCGGCGCGAGGACCCGGCGCTCCGGGCGCGGCTCTTCCACGCCGTGGGGGTCCGCTTCCGGACAATCGGCTGGATCGCTCTCGGCCTCCTGGTCGCAACCGGGCTCGGCAATCTCTGGCTCCATCCCTATTTCCTGCGTCTGCCCCGCTTCCACTGGAAGCTCGGGCTCGTTGCCCTCGCGCTGATCCTGGCCGTTGTGCACGACTTCGTGCTGGGGCCACGCGCCGGCAAGCCCGGCGCCGCCCCGTCGGTCCGCGTCCGCGCGTCATGGATCGCGCGGATCAACGTGCTGGTCGTCCTCGTGATCGTCCTGCTCGGTCTCGGACTGCTCAGGTAGCCTGCTCGGACTCCCGCAGCTCCAGGATCAGTGTGTCCAGCTGCCTCGACGTTTCCCGCACGTACCCGTGGAAGTGCTTGTGCATGAGCGCCAGCGTCAGCGCGTGCCGCAGGGCCCTCGGGCGCCGGCATGCCGTCTCGAGGAACATCGAGACCGTCAGCCACGCGCGGCGCGGCGAGGTGCGCAGGACGCACGTCCACCCGATGCGGAGCAGGAGCCCCAGGTCCTCGCGCCTGGCGCGGGCCCGGGAACTGAGCAGGGCGCCCCGGTTCAGGATGAGCGCCATCGACCGCCGGCGGTAGTTGCGGTAGCTGTAGAGACGGCGGAGCAGTCGCCGGTAGCCCTCGTACAGCTCGAGGCGTGACATGCCGCCCGGCACGATGTTCGTGAACACGAACTGGTCGCCCACCGACTCGGCGATGAGCCGCCCAGCCTTCTTCAGGCGCTCGTGCAGCGGCGTCTTCGGCATCGCGTTCAGCATGCCGGTCATCGAGATGGGGATCCGGGCCTGCTGGATGAAGCGGAACTGCTCCTCGAAGATCGTCGGATCGTCGGCGTCGAAGCCGACGATCATACCCGCCATCACCTCGATGCCGGCGGCCTGGATGCGGTGAACCGAGGTGACGAGGTCCTCCCGCGTGTTCTGCGACTTGTTCGACTCCTGAAGACTCGCCATCCGGGGGGACTCAATACCCACGAAGATCGTGGTGAAGCGGGCCCGCTTCATGAGGGCCAGCAGCTCGTCGTCCTGGGCGACGTTGAGGCTGACCTCGGTCATGAACTCGATGGGGTAGCGGCGCGTCAGCTGCCAGTCGCCGAGGGCGGTCAGGAGAGCCTTGGCCTCCTTCTTGTTGCCGATGAAGTTGTCGTCCACGACGAAGATGTTCTCCACGCCGAGCGCGTGGATCGCCTCCACCTCCGCCAGCACCTGGGCGACCGCCTTGGTTCGGGGGCGGCGGCCATACATCACGATGATGTCGCAGAACTCGCAGTTGTAGGGACAGCCGCGCGCGAATTGGATGGCCATGCTGCGGTAGCGCTTGACC
>JACORX010000236.1 GCA_016179165.1 Candidatus Rokuibacteriota bacterium
CTCGATCGGCTCACCGGGCTGGAAGACGCCGACATCAATGAGCCGATCGTATTCGACGCGGGTCCAGCGCCGTTCCCGAAATGCCGGTGTCCTCATGTGCCCCACGTTAGCCGCTGTGACCGGGCCGCGTCAATGTCCACGACGAGATACACCGCGCCCAGTAATCAGCCGACGAACCCCTGGACGGAAATCAGGCGCTTCGCGACAGGGTCAACAGCCAGGAAGAGGCTCTCGAGCGCGACGGCGCCCAGGAGCGCGGGGCCATCGGGCGCGATGAAGCACGGCGTGGTGACATCCTGGCCATCGAGGAACAGGCTCACTTCGGCCACAGGCCACTCGGCCCGCTGGCCCCCGGCGATCAGCACCGGCTGGGTGCGCCGGGCCACCAACTCCAACCGCTCGGCCAGCGATCGCGGGACCACGAGCAGCGTGGCTCCGGTGTCGACGAGGAGCTCGGCGTCTTCGCTCCGGCGCGTAGGTCCGGTCAGGCGGCCCCTCACGCGGAAGAGTCCCATCGCCCCAACTCTACGCCGAGCGCTGAGAGCCCTGCAAGTGTCGCAGGAACGACACGGTGAAGAGCAGGAACGCCGCTGATGATTTGTGGCCTGCTCACCGCTGTGACAGCAGTTACATCCGTGCAGCGGCTCGGCTGGCACCGGGCATGAACGAAGCCGACACTTGCCGCAAGCAAGTCGTGCCCCTTCTTCAGAATTGGCAATACATGCGCCAGTTCTACCTGGCGTTCCCGCCGGACAAGATTGGCCAGACACTGTCTGGCCAATCCGCCTTGAACATTCGCTCGACCCTGTCGAGCAAATCCGAGACGCTGTCTCGGATTTTCTCCCTTGGCGCCCTAGCTGGGGCCTTCCCGTTGCCCTGGGCGCACTACATCTCCACCCGGGCACGGCGTTCCAGAGCGGAAAGCTGGGGAACTCTGTCCAGTTGAGCGTCCGGCAGATCCGAGCCTTGAGCGCCACCTCGACGGCGTAGCCGCAAAGATAGGTGGCGCCGTCAAACCGGCCGGCCGTGAGGAGCGCCTGGGCGTCCTCGATACGGGCACGAGCGATGTTGTCGAGTTCCGCGACTGAGATCATAAAGACAAGGGACTACTCGCTGGCTGCCGAACGATTCGGCTGAGCGGCGCTCGCCATGCGAGCGTCCCCTCCAGCCGATTGTTATGCGACCGATTGCATTCGGTTGACCAAGTCGCGACCGGAGGTCGGCGGCGGCAACGGCTTGCGATCCCTTCGGTACAGCTCGATAGCGTCCTCGACGATCCGGCACAACTCGTCGAAGACGACCTTCTCGTCGTCGCCGTGGCAGCCTCCGTAAATCAACCCAGGCGAACTGCCAACGTAGCACTGATCCTCCTCGGACCACTCCACTATCTTGATATATCTCGCGCTGTCCTTCATGTCTTTGACTCCTCGATGGCAAGGCGTACGGCCCGCACCTGGTAGTGGTTCGCATCATCGCCCGGGCTGCCTGAGATTGTTACAGGTTCCCCCACTTTCGGGTGAACAAAGTCCCTGTGGCTGCCCTTGCCGCCTCGATCAACGAAGCCGGCGCTTTCAAGCTCGGCTACGAGTTCTCGTATCTTGGGCGGCATGAGAGAGTCGCCTGCACTTCGTATAACGACAAACCTACTTCTGCCACAGGCCACGCGGCCCGTTGGCCCCCGGCGATCAGCATCGACTGGGACCGCCGGACCACGAGTTCCAGCCGCTCGGCCAGCGATCGCGGGACGACGAGCAGCGTTGCTCCGGTGTGGACCAGGATGTCAGCGTCTTCGCTGCGGCCCCTGGGTCCAGTCAGGCGTCCCCTTACGCGGAACAATCCCATAGACCCAAACCTACGCCGAACGCTGAAAACCTCGCAAGTGTCGAAGATCCGATACGGCGAAGAGCATGCGTGCCGGGTGAACCAGGAGGCGACGCCGCCGAGGTACCAGCGGAACTCGCGCGTCTCGGTCTGCGGAACGATGGAACCGCTCAGAGACCGGCGAGCCAGCCGACGAAGCCGGCCGCGAGCACGAGCGCGATGGGAGGCAGCCAGCGACCGTAGAGGACGGCGGCGGCCAGGATCGCCAGCGCCCCGGTCGCCCGGTCCTGGATGCCCGAGCGCGCCAGCGTGTAGACCCCCGCCGCCATGAGCCCGATGCCGATCGGGGCCAGCGCGCGCTCGCAAGCGAGCGCCCAGGGCCGTTCCCTCAGCGTCTCCCAGTGGCGCGCGATCACCGCCGTCAAGATGCAGACCGGCAGGAACATCGCCGTGCACGCGAACAGCGCGCCCACAAGCCCGTGGGCGCGGTAGCCAACAAAGACCGCGACCAGCATGTTGGGCCCCGGCGTCAGCTGGGAGAGCGTCAGGTCCTGGATGAACTCGTGGTTCGTGATCCACCGCCGCTTTTCCACGAGCCCGGCGTGAAAGTAGACGCTGCGCCCACCGCCCAGGCTCGTGAGCCCGATCCAGCCGAACACCTTCAGGATCTGGGACAGCCGGACGCGGCCCGTCACCGCCGCTTCCGTGGCGGATCGTAGAGGCGTCCCCGCTGGCGCTTCCGGTGGCAGAGGAAGAGCGTGTACTCGACTGCGCGCACCGGCACGCGCAAGCGCCGCGCGTGCGCGCGGAGGGTCTCCAGGTAGCGGAGCCACTGCCCCACCGTGAAGCCGCGGCCGGCCGGGTTGGCGTCCACGCCGCGCATTGCGTACAGCATTTGCCACGCGCGGATGTCGAGCACGCCGTAGCGCCGCGGGTGGAGGAGCGTCAGGATGGCCGAGGCGACGGGGACGCTGACGCCGTCGAGCGCCAGCAGGTGCTCCATCCGCCTCCGCTCGCTCCGGGTCGCCAGTGCGAGTCGCGAGGCCTCGCGGACGCGCCCAGCGCCATTTCGCTGGCAGTGGCGAAGACCACGCGGACTCTTCCACCGGCACATGGCGAGAAACTCGCCTCGAGAGATGAACCCTCGCCGCCGCGCGGCGCCCATTCGCGCCATCAGCGCAGAG
>JACORX010000247.1 GCA_016179165.1 Candidatus Rokuibacteriota bacterium
GCCAGCGCCGCGGCGGCCAGCGTGCCGGTGGACCGCCCCGCTCCCGGATGCGTCACCATCCCCGCCGGCTTGTCCACGACGAGGACGTGGACGTCCTCGAAGACGATCGTGAGGGGGATCGCCTCGGCCGCCAATACCTCCGGCGCGGGCGGCGGGACCACGACGTCGACCCTCTCGCCCGCCTTGAGCCGGTGCGCGGCCTTGCGCGCGGCGCCGTTCACGCTGACGTGGCCGCCGTCCACGAGCGCCTTGATGCGGGTGCGCGACAGGTCGGGCAGCTGCGCGGCCAGCCACAGGTCGAGGCGGCGGCCCGCCTCGGCCGCGCCCACGGACGTCCCCAGGCGCCGGGCGGCCCCGACCGTCATGCGCGCGGCGTCGGAGCTCTCAGCATGCGCAGCGCGAGGAGCGCCACGCCCACGCTGATGGCCGAATCGGCGACGTTGAAGGCGGGCCAGTGCCACCCGCGCCAGTAGAAATCGAGGAAGTCCACCACGGCCCCGAAGCGCGCGCGGTCGATCAGGTTGCCCACGGCGCCGCCGAAGATCATGCCGATGGCGACGGCCGCGACGAGCCCGCCCTCCGGCAGGAGGCGCGTGGCCAACGTGGCGAGCACGGCGAGAGCCCCGATGGAGAGCAGCGCGACGATCCAGCGCCAGCCGGGCGGCACGGTGCCGAGCATTCCGAACGCCATGCCCGGGTTCATCACGAGGGTCAGCGAGAAGAAGCCGTCGACCATGCTCACGGGGATGCCGGGCCCCAAGCGGCGCAGGGCGAGCCACTTCGCGGCCTGGTCGAGGACCAGGACGATCCCGCCCAGCGCCACCACCAGCCTCATGAGCGGGCGAGCACCACCGGGCGACACCGATCGCAGAGCCCGGGGTGCCGGGCGTCCGCCCCCACGCCCGCGCTCCAGGTCCAGCAGCGGTCGCACTTCTTCCACCCGAGGGCCTGAGCGGGCGCTACGGCGAGACCCAGCCCCGGGATGTCCTGGCTGTCGTAATCGATCCCGGCCCCCTTCGGGGGCCGCTCAGCGAGCTTCACCGCCGAGACGTTGATGAGCGTCGCGAGCAGCTCCTCGCCCTTGCCGGCAAGCAAGGGCCGCCACTGCTCCTCGGGCGCGCTCGTGACGTAGACGACCGCGTCGATACCCTTGCCGATCAGCCCCTGCTTGCGCGCGGCCTCGAGCGCGCGCGAGACCTCGCCGCGCACCTCGAGCAGGCGCTCCCACTCGCCGCCCAGCCGCTCGTTGATCCACTCGCCGCGCTCCTCGGGGAAGGTGACGAGGTGGACGCTCTCGGGCTTGCCCCGGCCGGGGATGTAGCTCCAAACCTCGTCGGCCGTGAAGCTGAGAATGGGCGCCAGGAGCCGCGCCAGCGCCGTCAGCACCTCGAAACACACCGTCTGCGCCGCGCGCCGCTTGGGGTCGTCGGGCGCCGACACGTACAGGCGGTCCTTGATGATGTCCAGGTAGAGCGCCGACAGGTCCACGGCGCAGAAGTTGTGCGCGGTGTGGAACACGACGTGGAACTGGTACTCGTCGTAGGCCCGGCGCACGCGGGCGATCAGCTCGCCCAGCCGCAGGAGGGCCCAGCGGTCGATCTCGTCCATCTGGTCGTAGGAGACCCGGTCGCGCTCGGGGTCGAAGTCGGCGAGCGTGCCGAGGAGGAAGCGGAACGTGTTCCGGATCCGCCGGTAGGCGTCGCTGAGCCGGACCAGGATCTCGTCGGAGAACCGGATGTCCTCGGTATAGTCCTCGGCGGCCACCCAGAGGCGCAGGATCTCGGCGCCGTACTTGGACAGGATCTCTTCCTGGCTGTCGTAGTTCCGGAGGGACTTGGACAGCTTGCGCCCAGCGGCGTCCACCAAAAAGCCATGCGTGAGCACCGACTTGTACGGCGGCCGGCCGCGTGTGCCCACCGCCTCGAGCAGCGAGGAGTGGAACCAGCCGCGATGCTGGTCCGAGCCCTCCAGGTACATGTCCGCCGGCGAGCGCAGGTCCGGTCGCGCCTCGAGCACGGCCGCGTGGCTGCAGCCTGAATCCACCCAGACGTCGAGGATGTCGGTCTCCTTGCGGAATTCCCCCCCGCCGCACGCCGAACAGCGCGTGCCGGCCGGGACGAGCTCGGTCTCGGGCCGCAGGTACCACTCCTCGATTCCCCGCCCGTCGCGGAAGATCACCGACACGTGCTCGATGACGCGCTCGTCGAGGAGGAGCGCCGAGCACGCGCGGCAGTAGAACGCCACGATCGGCACGCCCCAGACGCGCTGGCGCGAGAGCACCCAGTCGGGCCGATGGGCGATCATGTTGAAGAGCCGGTCCGCGCCCCACGCCGGGATCCAGCGCACGTCGTTCTGGATGGCGTCCAGCGCTTTCCCCCTGAGCCCGTTCTTGTCGAGCGAGATGAACCACTGCTCGGTCGCCCGGAACAGCGTGGGGTTTTTGCACCGCCAGCAGTGCGGGTACTCGTGGCTGAGCGTGACCTCCGCGACGAGGGCGCCCACCGCCTTGAGGCGCGCGATGATCTTCGGGTTGGCATCCCAGACGGTCAGCCCTGCGAAGTGCGCGACCTCGGGAACGAAGCGCCCGTCGTCGTCCACCGGGTTGTAGATCTTGAGCCCGGCCTTGCGCCCGAGTTCGTAGTCTTCTTCACCATGTCCGGGAGCAATGTGCACAAGCCCGGTGCCGGTGTCCATGGCCACGAAGTCCGCGCCGAGCACCGGGGCATCGCGGTCGATCCACGGGTGGCGGCCCACGGTGCCCTCGAGCTCCGCGCCGGGCACGGCGATCTCCGTCGGCCGCGTCCGTCCCTTGAGGCCAGGCAGGGCGGCGAAGGCTTCCGCCAGCGGACGCGCGACCACGAGGGCTTCGCCGTCGCACTCCACGGCCGTGTAGGTCTCACCGGGGTGCACCGCGATGGCGAGGTTGGCCGGCAGCGTCCAAGGCGTGGTGGTCCAGATGACGAGCGAGGCGCGGCGGTTCCCGAGCGCCCGGGCCAGCGCGGGCGAAGGCGTCTTGACCGGGAACTTCACGAACATCGACGGCGTGGTCTGGTCCTCGTACTCGACCTCCGCCTGGGCGAGCGCGGTCTTGCAGTGCATGCACCAGTGAACGGGCTTCAGCCCCTTGTACACGGCCCCCTGCCCCACGAAGCGCCCGAACTCGCGCACGATGACGGCCTCGTAGGAAGGGTCCAGCGTGGCGTACCGGTTCGCCCAGTCGCCGAAGACCCCGAGGCGCTTGAATTCTTCGCGCTGGATGTCGATGAAGCGCAGCGCGTAGTCCCGGCAGCGCCGGATCTTCTCGACGGGATCCATGGCCTGGCGCACGTCCACGCCTGGCTGATCGAGGCCGAGCTCGACGTCCACCTGGTGCTCGATCGGAAGGCCGTGACAGTCCCAACCCGGCACGTACACGGCGTTGTGACCGAGCATCGCCCGCGACTTGACGACGAGATCCTTCAGGATCTTGTTGAGCGCTGTCCCCAGGTGGATGTGTCCGTTGGCGTAGGGAGGGCCGTCATGGAGAATCCACAAGGGTCGCTTCGCGGAGGCCTGTCGAATGCGGGCGTAGATGTCCATCCCCTCCCACTGCTTGAGCATCTCCGGCTCGAGCTTTGGCAGGTTCGCCTTCATCGGGAAGGACGTTTTCGGAAGGTTGAGCGTGTCCTTGTAATCCATAGAGGAAGAAACGTAACACCGATGGGCGTTTAGGGCAAGAAAGCCCCCCCGGTGGGGAGGTCCGGCGGGCGGCCAGCCAAGGGTTACTTTGGCGCGAGTTCGACGACGCCGCGGGCGTCGTCGGCCACTGCGCTCGGCCCACGACGGCTACTTGGGGGAGATCGTCACGACGCCGGCCGTGTTGTCGATATTGACCTTGAACTGGTCGAGGAAGTCGCGGCCCAGGAGCCCGTCGCCCTGCTCCAGATCGACATCGTGCGCCGCGACACGGAGCGGGCCCGATCGCGCGCCGCCCACCTCGATGCTTTCCACGGGTACGAAGAGGACGGCGGCTGTGCCCGTAGCACCCTTGACCGTCCCTCTGACGGCCTCGCGGGAGCCGATGCCCATCCCGGCCAGCACGCGCGGGTTGATCGTGGTCACTGAGGCCCCGGTGTCGAGCATGAGCTGCGCCGATTCGCCGCCGTTGATCTTGGCCGAAACCATGATGGGCTTGCCCAACGTGAAGGGGATGCGCGTCACGCGGGACGCGTCGCCCTCTGCCGGCGAGGGGCCGGCGGTGGGCGACGCCGGTCTGTCAGGATACGCGAGGAGCTGCGCCTTCGACCGGAGGCGCTCCGGCACGCTGTAGATCCCCTGGCTGTAGTGGACACCGCCCTGCTCGTCGGTCCAGCGGTACGTCTGGGCCCCCGCCGGCGCGGCCCAGAGCCCCCAGAGTGCCCACAGCCCACAGCCCGCCAAGGTCAGCCCAAGGGTCGCCAGACTCAGCCAAGGTGTCGCCAGACTCAAAATGCCGGCCGGGAACACCTCGCGCCTCGATCGACTCATGACCGCCGTAGCATATCCCATCCCGCCTAACCGGGGCCCGGACAGGCCAGAGGATCGGGGCGCCAGCGGTTCCAGGCGGTCTCGTAGACAACCATCTCGTCGGAGCCGGCCACGGTATTGTGCTCGAGCCTGACCCGGTGGATAGGCGTGAAGCGGTCGGCGCGGGTGGAGAGCGCCGGGAACCATCCCGGGAAGATGATGAGGTAGTCGGGGCAGGCGCGCTCGAGATAGCGCAGGACCCCCGCTTCGCCGTCGCGGCGGTACGGGATGATGGCCGGCGTGACGAGACCCATCACGTCCACCACCTCGCGCCGCCCGAGATACCCGATGGCCCCCACGTCGTTGAGTACCAACCGAGCCCCGGCGGGCGTGTTCGCCTCGACCCAGCGCCCGAGGCTCACCTGCATGGCGTCGATGTTCTGGACCGCCCAGGCGTAGCGTGTCGCGCCGGCGCCGAGCGTGGCGAGCGAGGCGAGCAGCAGCAGCGCGCACGCCACCCGTCCCCACAACGGGTGGAGCCGCGCCATTGACTCGAGGGGGACGAAGGCGCTCACCGCCACGACGACGGCCAGCGGCAGAAGCTGTATCGAGTAGCGCCCCTCCTGGAAGCCCGGGCCCTGTTAGGGAGAGAGCAACGCCATGCCGAGCGGGTGGAGAAGGAGGATGGAGGCCGGCAGGGCGCATGCGCGCCCGCCTCGCCGCCACAACACCCAGAGCCCGGGAAGCAGCAGAATGGGCAGCAGCACGTTCACCGAGGCCAGCCAGGCTATCCACTCCCGCTCGAACTGCCACGGCCGGGAGAGGAAGGTGGTCACCGCGGTCTCGCGTGCGCCCGAGAGGAGACCCACGAGCCCGCCCTCGATCTTGGCCGCGGCCGTGGCCGGGAGCGGCGTCCCGGTGGTCCTCACATTGAACGCCACCCAAGGGAGGAGGATGACCGCGGGGAGACCCCACACGATGGCCGAACGCCTGGCAGTCAGCGGTCCGGCCAGCCAGAGAAGCGGGACCAGCAGGACCGACTCGGGGCGCGCGAGCACGCAGAGACCGGCGAGCGCGGCCGCGATCGGAACGCGGCCCGCCGCGTGAGCGACGAGGGCCGCCGTCACGAGGAGGGCGGCGAGCGTCACCTCCATCCCGGAGAGCGCACCCCAGACCATGGGCGCGCTCCACGCTGTCACGAGCGCCGCCGTGAGGCCGAGGGCGGTGTCCCCCGTCCATGCAAGGCAGAGCCGCCGCGCCAGCCACGCGGCGCCGAGGGCTGCCGCCACACCGGCCGCCTTCGCCCACGCCGGGTAGGCCCCTCCCGCCTTGAAGAGACCCGCCAGCAGCAAGGTCCAGAGCGGCGCCGTCGAGCCCGAGACGGGGACGCCTGGGTTGTACGCGAAGCCGTGCCCCTCGGCCACGTTGCGGGCGAACTGGAAGTGGATCCACGAGTCGTCGAGGGGAAAGCCGTGGAGGCCCACGGGCCCGGCGATGAGCCGCTCGCGCTGGAGGAAGAACCCGAGCGCCGCGGCGAGGGCGGCGGCGGTGAGGACGAGCGCGCTCCGTCCCGTCACCGCTTGTCGCGCACGAAGGTGTAGCCCGCGTGCTGCGCGCGCCCGCGGCCCAGCGGCAGGACGTAGAGGAAGCGGCCGTACGGCAGCCGGATCTCCTGCAGGCCCCGCGGCCGCGGCACGGCCGGGTCCCAGTGGTCCACGAACCAGACGAGCCGGCGCACGCGGCGCGGGACGGTGACGCCGGAACCGGGCGTCAGGATCATGGTCGCGGCCGATTGCGGCGCGTAGAAACCGAGCGGCAGCTCGCCCAGCTGCACCTGGTAGATCGCGTACTCGGGCAGGTAGAACATCGCGTGGCGCAGCCACGGGTAGGAGCGCGTGTTGCCGATCTCGGTGAGCAGCGCCGTGTCCGCCGGGTCGTAGACTGCGCGGATGGTCTCGACATAGGTGCGGATCACCGCCTCGTGCTCGCGCAGCGCCGCGACGGTCCGGCTCATGATCCAGTCGTTCGCCTCATCCTTCGCACGCCAGACCCACGCCTCCCCGGTGCGGTTGTCGAAATGGCGCGGCACCGGGCGCGCGCTGACAAAGAAGCCCGTGCTCACGAGGCAGAGCGGCACGATCGCCGCCGCCGTCAGCCCCCAGCGCCAGTTCGGGTGACGGAGGCGTGCTGAGCCCGCCGCGACGGCCTCGACGAGGACGCGGCTCAACAGGATGACGAGCGCGGGCAGGAAAGTCAGCACATAGCCCGCCTGGCCGAAGTGCACGAGAGTGTAGAAGACCGCGGGCGGCACGATCCAGGCAAGGAGGAAGCATTCCGCACTGCCCCATCCGGCGCGCCGCGCGTAGAGCGGCAGCGCGAAGGCCGCCAGGGCGAGCGGGCCCAGACCGACGATCGCGGAGGCCAGGACATAGC
>JACORX010000248.1 GCA_016179165.1 Candidatus Rokuibacteriota bacterium
AGTGTAGAGAGGGCCCAGAAGGGTGTCAAGGGCAAGTTGGTCGGTGATGATATTGGCGAACAGTGAACCAGGAGACACCGTGGCGTCGACCTGCACCGAGATGATGACGCCCTAGGCGGGGTGCGGGAAGGCTTTGGGTGTGAACTTACCGTCGCGGCGCACGATGCCGAGATGAAGCCGCGGGTCGGTCGGCGAGGTGACCTGGATGTACCAGCCGGGATGCTCGGTGCCGACCACGAAGCCGAGCAGATCGACGTAGAAGTCGCGCGTCTCGGCCATCCGGTCGGTGCAGATGTTCAGCAAGAGTCGCGTGACGGTCATGGCCGTTCCCCCTCACCCTGCCCTCTCCCCCTCGACGGTGGAAAGGGGCTCGACCAGAGGCCTACTCGGGCAGCCCCCGCAGGAAGTTGTCGAGGATGCGGGAGAAGGCGTCGGGGGCGTCGAGGACCAGGTGGTGGTAGACGCCCAGCATGGTGACGAGCGTCGCGTTCGGGATGGCCGCCACCATCCGCTCGGCCATCTCCTTGGGCATGATCGGTGACAGCCCCCCGCGCACGAGCAAGGTCGGCGCCTTGATCTGCGGCAGAAGCGCCCAGCCGTCCACCGGCTGCCGGGAGCCGTTGCATCGGGGGTCGAAGCGGTAGAGAAATCGCCCTTCGCGCTCGGTGATCCCCTGCCTGCCCAGGTGCTCGAGGAGGTCGGGGGCGGCCAGCGTCTCGGCCGGCATCAGCCTGAAGCTCCTCAGCGCCATGTCGAGCGTCTCGTGGCGCCGCGGCCCGCGGTGCCCCTGGCGGTGCATGGCCTGGAGGCGCTCGGCGGGGAGCGCCGGGCGGCTGTCCACCACGCAGAGCGCCCGGACCCGGTCCGGGTGCCAGGCCGAGAAACCGATCGAGTTGTGGCCGCCCATAGAGTGTCCCACCACCACCATCCGCTCCCAGCCCAGGTGGTCCATGACGCCGAGCAGATCCGAGGCGAACTGCTCCGTGCCGTAGCGGGCATCGGGCGCCCAGTCGCTCTCCCCGTGCCCCCGCTGGTCCAAGGAGATGATGTGGAACCTGTCGACGAAAGACGGCACCAGGGCGTCAAACCAGTGTGAGTGGGCCGAGCCGCCGTGGAGGAAGCAGAGGGCAGGCCGGCCGGGCCGCCCCCACTCGAGGGCCCGGAGGGTCATGCCGTTGACGGTGAATGAGCGCCGCGCGGCCGCGTCACACGCGTAGGAGGGTTGGGAGGTCATGGGCAGCATTGTAGCGCGGTGCGCAGAAAAAAACGTTGGGCGGATCGCGCTTACCCTGTAGATTCAGGAGTGCGAATGGATCCTGCCCCGGTGCCGGCCGACCACACAGAGCGCCCCGTCCTCTACGGCGCCGTCGTGGTGGGCACGCTCGTCGCGATGGTCACGGCGGGTTGGGTGTTCCTGTCGCCCTCCCTGCTCCTCCAGCGCCAGGTCGCCGCCGCGATCAGCAAGCCGGCCGAGGCAGCGCCCTCCGCCGAGCGCGCCGTGCGCGGGCGGGTGCTGGACGTCGAGAGCGGCGCGCCGTTGGCGGGCGCGTCGGTCTGGGTCGGCGCCGCCGAGATCCGGACGGACGACGAAGGCCGCTTTACCACCAAGCCGCTCAGGCCCGGCACCTCATTCCTCGTCAAGGTCCCGGGCTATGAGCTTCGCCGCCTGACGGCGGACACGGACCGCGTGACCGTGGCGCTCGCACCCAAGGTGGTGCGCGCCGCCTACCTGACCTACTACGGCGTGGCGGACAAGGGCATCCGCGACCGGGTACTCGAGCTCGTGGCGCGCACCGAGCTCAACGCGGTCGTGATCGACGTCAAGGGCGATCGCGGCCTCATCCCCTACCGCACCGCCGTGCCGCTGGCTCTCGAGGCCGGCGCGCAGGGGCCGGTCATCATCCGGGACTTCGACGGTCTCATGGCGTCACTCAAGGCGCGCAACGTCTACACCATCGCGCGCATCGTCACCTTCAAGGACAACGTGCTCGCCCAGCGCCGCCCCGACTGGGCCGTCATCGACACGCGTACGGGCAAGCCGTGGCTCGACAACGAGAAGCTCGCCTGGGTGGATCCCTTCCGCGAAGAGGTCTGGGACTACGCCATCGCCGTGGCCAAGGAGGCCGTGGCGAAGGGCTTCGACGAGGTCCAGTTCGACTACGTCCGCTTCCCGACCGACGGCAGGGTCTCGGCGGCCAGGTACTCCCAGCCCAATAACTCGCAGACGCGGCTGCCCGCCGTCGTCGGGTTCCTCGCCAAGGCGCGCCGCGAGCTCGGGCCGACAGGCGCCTTCCTCGCCGCCGACGTCTTCGGCTACACCGCCTTCAACGACAACGACACCGACATCGGGCAGCGCGTCGAGGAGCTCGCCCTGCACCTCGACTACATCTGCCCCATGGTCTATCCCTCCGGCTATCACCGGGGCATCCCTGGGGTGCGCAACCCGGTGGCTCAGCCCTACGAGATCGTCAAGGAGAGCGTGAGACTGACGCGGAAGCGTGCTGCCGCCCTCACCGTCCAGGTCCGGCCGTGGCTCCAGGACTTCCGCGACTATGCCTTCGACAAGCGCATCTTCGGCGTCGACGAGATCCGCGCCCAGATCCGCGGAGCGCGCGACGGGGGAGCGGTAGGCTTCATGCTGTGGAACCCGAGGAACGACTACACGGGCGGCGCGCTCGCCCTAAAAACGACGGCCACGGCGAAGGCCATTCCGTAGGCGTGTCCCGCCACCTCCGCGCCATCGCGCTCGCTGCCGCAGTCCAGGCTACCGCAGCGTTTCTTCCTGCGGCTGTCTCGGCCGGGTCGCTTCAGCCGAACGAGTTGGGGCGCGTGATGATCCTCGAGTACCACAAGGTGGATCAGCCCGAGGGGCGCTGGACCCGCACCCCGGCCAATTTCCGCGGCGACCTCGAGCGCCTCTGGGAGCGCGGCTACCGGCTGGTGGCACTCAACGACCTCCTCGATGGCAGGATCACCGTCTTGCTGGGCACGACGCCCATCGTCCTCACGTTCGACGATTCGTCACCCGGCCAGTTCAGGCTGATCGAGCAGGACGGCAACTGGGTGCCGGACCCCGACTGCGCGGTGGGCATCCTCGAGGCCTTCGAGCGCCGGCACCCGGAGTTCGGCCGAGCGGCGACTTTCTTCGTTCTGCCGGGAGCCGATCCGCCAAACCGCCTCTTCAACCAAAAGGACCTGGCGGGGCGCAAGCTCCAGTATCTCGCGGCCCACGGTTACGAGATCGGCAACCACACGCTCTGGCACGCGAATCTGGCGAAGTATCCAGCGAGCGTGGTGAGCCGGCAGCTCGCGACGGCGCAGGAGTGGATCCAGCGCCACGTGCCCGGCTACCGCATCCGGACGCTGGCGCTGCCCATGGGCGCCTACCCCCAGGATATTCGCTGGGCCATCGAGGGAGCGGAGGGGCAGGCCGCCTACCACCACGATGCCGTCCTCATGGTCGCGGGCGGCGCGGCGCCGTCACCGCACGCGCGCGTCTTCGACCCCTACCACCTGCCGCGCATCCAGGCGCTCGAAAGCGAGCTCTCCCACTGGCTGGGCTACTTCGAGCGAAATCCGCAGGAGCGCTACGTCAGCGACGGTGATCCGTCGGTGATCACCGTACCGCCCGGCACGCTCGACAAGGCCCGGCGGTCACCGGGAGCGAAAGTGGTGGAGCGGCCCTAAAGGAGGGCTACTTATAGATGAGGTACGACGCGCGCCGCTGGAGAAAGCTCGCCCGATCCGCTTCAGCCCACTGCTTCAGACGTGCGAGAGAGTCCCCCCGCAGGAGAGCCCAGATCGTCGACCGGTTGACCAGGAGGTTCTGGATGGACGCCGCCCGGAACTGCCTCGGGTAGCGCTCGAGCAGCGTCCGCCCCATGGTGAGGCCGACCGTCACCGGGCGAAGTGCGTCGCGGTCAGTGACCACGAGCCGCACGCCGCCCAGCATCTGCCCCGCGTAAACGCTGGCGTCAGGCTGGAAGTTGACCGGCTGGAAGGTCACGCCGGGCATGGCCACCGCGTTGAGGGCGTCAGCCAGACCGCCGGGGTCGGTGATCCAGGGCGCCCCGACCACCTCGAACGGCGTCGCGGTGCCCCGCCCGACGGAAAGATTCGTTGCCTCCAGAAGCCCGACGCCCGCGTACAGGAGCGCCTGCGTCAGCGAGCGGATGTTCGGCGAGGGATTGACCCAGGGCAGCCCCGTCTGGTCGAACCACATGCTCCGCTCCCACTGCTCGAGGGGTACCACGGTCAGCTTGAGGGGGATCTTGCGCTCGCCCGCGACCATCGTGGCGAACTCGCCGAGCGTCATCCCGCTCCGGACCGGGATCGGGTGCGGGGCGGTGAAGGAGCGCAGGTCGGCGTCCATCACTGGGCCTTCGACGATCACCCCGGTGAGCGGGTTCGGCCGGTCGAGCACCACCACGGAGATGCGGTGGTGCGCCGCCTCCTCGAGGATGTACACGAGGGTCGTCAGATAGGTGTAGAAGCGTACCCCCACGTCCTGGATGTCGAAGACGAGGGTGTCGAGGCCGTGGAGCATGGATGCCGTGGGCCGCCTGTCATTGCCGTACAGGCTCCAGACGGTCAGGCCCGTTGCGGGGTGCGTGCCGTGGGGCACGCGCGCATCCAGCACGCCGTCGAGTCCGTGCTCGGGCGAGAAGACAGCCTGAAGCCTGACCCCCCCGGCCTTGGCGAGAAGCTCAATGCCCCGCCGCCCTTCCCCGTCTACCCCCGTCTGATTCGTCACGAGTCCAATAACCCTGCCCTTGAGCGGCGCCCAATCCTCGATCTCGAGTACGTCGAGGCCTGTGCGGATCTTGATGCGCGGCAGCCCGTCGGCCTTCGCTGCGCCGGCGGGGGACGTCGCGTCCTCGCCGGCCGCGGGCACGGTACTGGGCGGGAAGAGTCTGGCGCCCACGATAGCGCTGACGCGCCGGCGCAGCTCGAGGACCGAGCCCTTGCCCGCCGGGTGCACGCGGTTCGTCAGGATGATGGCATACGTGCGGGTCGGCGGATCCATCCAGATGGACGTGCCCGTGAAGCCCGTGTGCCCGACTGAGCCCAAAGGAAAGAACGAGCCCAGGGTGCGCGAGTAACCCGAGGCCATGTCCCAGCCGAGCCCGCGTGTGGCTTCGCCCGCCCCGTTTGGCGCGAACATGGCGTGGACCGAAGCGCTGGAAAGATAGCGGCGCGAACCGTCCATGCCGTCGCCGAGCAGCATCCGGCAGAAGCGCCCGAGGTCGTCCGCCGTCGAGAACAACCCCGCGTGCCCCGCGACGCCGTGGAGCTGGCGGGCGCGCGGGTCGTGGACCACACCGCGAAGCATCCGGCCCTGGAAGACCTCGGTCGGCGCGATGCGGGCGCGCCAGTCGGCCGGCGGGTTGAAGGTCGTTTCCCGCATGCCGAGCGGGCGGTAGAAGCGCTTGCGTGTGAAGCTGTCAAGCGACTCGCCGCTCACCCGGCGCACAAGCTCCGCGAGCACGATGAAGCCCGTGTCGCTGTAGCGGAAGGGCGCCGTCGGTGACGGCGCCGACACGCCCGAGGCGAGCAGCCGCATGCCGTCGGGAAGGCCCTTGGCCATGGCCTCGCTGGACGGCAGGTCGGCGAATCCCGCCGTGTGGGTCAGCACCCGCCGCACTGTCAGCCAACCTAGCTGGGCAGCGTGGAACTCCTTGAGGTAGCGGCCGAGTGGCGCGTCGAGGTCGAGCTTGCGGTCGTCCACGAGGCCGAGGATCGCGGGGGTCGTCGCCACGACCTTCGTCAGCGAGGCGATATCGAAGATGGTGTCGGTGGTCATCGGCTCCACGGCCGGCGTCACCGCGCGCGAGCCCAGGGCCTTGCGGTAGAGCACGCGATTGCCCTGGCCGACCAGGATGACAACTCCGGGAGTGTCGCCACCAGCGACCGACTCGCGCGCGGCGCGATCGAGGTCGGACCAGTCGAAGCTCTGGGCCGCCGCGGCGGCGGGGAGGAGGAGGAGGAAGGCGGCCAGGGGGGCCGCGGCGCGCCTCAGCATGGCTCCATGATAGCGGCGCGCCCGGGACGACGGTCGGGGAAAATCGCCGCCCCCGTGCTAGGATTCGACCGTCATGCAACGGATCTTCGTTACGGGCGCCACGGGCTTCGTGGGGCACGCCGTGGTGCGGGCGCTCGTCGCCCACGGCTTCCTCGTGCGGTGCCTGGTGAGACCGGGCTCCGAGGCGGCGCTCAAGGGCTTCGAGTCCATCGACCGAGTCCCGGGCGACGTCCTCGAGCCCGACAAGCTGGCAGCCTCGGTCGAAGGGTGCGGAGCGGTCGTCAACCTGGTCGGCATCATCCGCGAGCACCGCGCGCGCGGCATCACCTTCGACCGCCTGCACACGCAAGCGACGGCGAACATGCTGGCGGTCGCCCACGAGGCCGGGGTCAAGCGCTATATCCAGATGAGCGCCGTCGGCACGCGGCCGGGCGCAACGTCGCGCTACCACCAGACGAAGTGGCAGGCCGAGGAGATCGTGCGCGCGAGCGCGCTCGACTGGACGATCATCCGGCCCTCGCTGATCTACGGCCCGGGCGACGAGTTCGTTTCCGTGCTTGCCAGCATGGTCCGCCGCCTGCCCGCCGTACCCGTCCTGGGCGACGGCCGGTACCGCGTGCAGCCGATCGCCGTCGAGCACGTCGCCGAGGGCTTCGCGCGCGCGCTCCGGCTCCCAACGACCGCGGCGCAGACCTACGAGATCGGCGGGCCCGAGCCCTGCCGCTTCGTGGATCTCCTCGATCTGATCGGCGCGGCGCTCGGACTGCCGCGGGTCCGCAAGGTCCACGTGCCCCTCGGAGCGGTAAAGGCGATGACGGCCGCCTTGGGCTGGCTGCCCTTCTTCCCGGTGACCACAGACCAATTGATCATGCTGGAGGAGGGCAACATCACCGACCCCAGCCGCTTCTACACGGACTTCGGGATCACTCCCGAGCCGCTGGCCCAGGGGCTCAAGCGCATGCTCGAGACGCCGTGACGGACCACCCCCTCGAGACCACCGGGCTTCGCCACGGCACGGACGACCCGCGCGGCCTGATCGAGCGCATCGACGCGCAGCTGGCCGAGCGTATCGAAGAGGCGGTGGAAATGGCCGCGCTCCACCTGCTCGTCGATCTCCGCAAGCGGCACAACCGCCCGGCGCCGGAGACGGACAGCCGTGCCGATCGTGGGGAGTTCCAGGCCCTGGCCGCTGACCTCCTCGCGCATCTCGGACGGGCCTTCGAAGCTGGTCTCGATGCGGAGCGCCGCCCGGGCCTGGAGCGGGCGCGGGCCGGGGGCACCGATCCGCGCGCGCGTGAGCTGCGCGGCCAGATCTTCCTCGCCCGGCAGCTGCCCGACTACTGGCAGCGCCTCGAAATCTACAGGGCGGCCCATACCGAGGCGCACCTCGCTTCGCCGCCGCCGTCAACGGGACCCCCGAAGCGTCCGGCCGCCTGCTAGGCGGCCCTCAGCGTCCCGGCACTCGTCTCCTCAAGTTCGAGCTGGGCGACGGCCCAGAGGTCCTCGCAGGCGTCCAGTGCCCCTTGCCAGCCCGCGTACTGCTCCAGCAGCGCCTGGCGCTTCGAGGCAAGCTGCGCCTCCGCCTCGTCGAGGCGGGCACGGACATCCGGTAACTGTCTGGCCGAAACCTTGACGACCCCGGCCCGAGTCGAAGCGGCGATGCGGTCGAGCAACCGATTCAGCTCATCACGAAGCAGGCAATCCAGCCGATTCATGTGTCCCTCCCGTCCCTTATCTTAATGATGCATCAGTATACTAAACATACGACGAGTTATACGTCAACCTCTTTCCACTTCGGATGTCCAGGCGACACGGCGCCAGGATTTCCCTCTCGCACTTGAGCTGAACATCTGTTATGGTCAGCAACACATGTTACAGCCATGGCTGCTTCTCCTGCTGAGCCTGCCGCCCCGCCCATCGAGCCTGCGCGTGCGCGCCTGGCGCCGGCTCAAGGCACTGGGCGCCGTCGCGCTCAAGAGCGGGGCTTACCTCCTGCCCTTCTCCCCCGACCGCTACGAGCAATTCCAGTGGCTCGCCCAGGAGGTCCAGAAGGACCGGGGCGAGGCGACCCTCCTCAAGGTGGACCGCGTGGAGAATATGAACCAGCCCAAGATTGTCCGGCTCTTCGATGAGGCCCGCAACGCCGACTACACGTCCCTCACGGATCGCTACCGGAAGCTCGGCTCGGCCAAACATCCGCGCGCGGCCGAAGAGTTGGCCCGGCTGGCGCGCGAGCTGGACCGCTTGGCCGACATCGACTTCTTCGAAGCCCCGGGCCGCCAGCAGGCGCTACGAGCCCGGGAAGCGGCGGAGAGACGGGTGACGGGACCGCCCAAGGTCGGCGCCCGGCCGGCGGGACGGCTGGTCCTTGAGACCCTCCAGGGCCGCCGCTGGGCCACGCGCCCGAGGCCGCACGTGGACCGCATCGCCTCCGCGTGGCTCATCAAGCGCTTCCTCGATCCGGCCGCCGAGTTCGTTTTCGCCGCGGCCGACGAGCTGCCGGCCGACGCCATCCCCTTCGACATGGCCGGTGTGGAGTTCGGCCACCAGGGCGATGACTGCACATTCGAGACCCTACTGCACCGCTCGGGGCTTCACGACCGTCGGCTGGCGGCCATCGCCGAGATCGTCCACGAGGCCGATGTCCGCGACGGAAAATTCCACCGAGAAGAAGCGCGCGGCCTCGACCTGGTCCTGCGCGGGCTCCTCGCCGCGATCAAGGACGACCACGAGGCGCTGGCGCAGGGCCTGACCCTGTTCGACGGACTGTACTCGACGATTGGAGAGCGTCCGTGATCCAACCGCGAACAACCTGGGGTCTCATCCGCTACTTCCTCTATCTCGGCAGTCTGGGCTTTGGCGGCCCTGTGGCCCTGATCGGCTACATGCAGCGCGACCTCGTCGAGCGGCGCGGCTGGTTCACGAAGGAGGAATACGTCAAGGGCCTCGCGCTCTCCCAGCTGGCTCCGGGGCCCCTCGCCGCTCAGCTCGCGATCTGCCTCGGCTACACGCACGGCCGGGTGTGGGGCGCCACGGCGGTTGCCGTCGTCTTCATCGCACCGTCGTTCCTCATGACCGTGGCCCTGGGCGCCCTCTACGTCGCCTACGGCGGGCTGTCCTGGATGCAGGCGGCCTTCTACGGCGTGGGCGCAGCCGTGATCGGGATCATCGTCCGCGCGGCGTGGAAGCTCGGCACCCTGACGATGGCCGGAGACCGGCTGCTCTGGGGCATCTTTGCCGTGATGGCGCTCGTGACGGCGTGGACCGAGTCCGAGATCGCCCTGCTCTTCATCCTCTGCGGAGTCTTCGTCCTGCTGGTCCAGGCGCCGCCGCGGCGCCTCCTGGCTCTCGTGGGCTCCAACAAGGCCCTCTGGAGCGCTCCGTGGCCGGCCCTGCTCCTCACCGGTCTCGGCGCCACGGCGACCAGCAGCGTCCTGCTCGACATTCTCTGGTTTTTCACCAAGGCGGGCGCGTTCGTGTTCGGCAGCGGGCTCGCCATCGTCCCCTTCCTCTACGGCGGCGTGGTCCAGGAGCACCACTGGCTGAACGACAAACAGTTCCTCGACGCCGTCGCGGTCGCCATGATCACCCCGGGCCCGGTCGTGATCACGGTCGCGTTCATCGGCTATCTCGTGGCGGGGCTGGGCGGGGCCATCGCCGCGGGCATCGGCGTCTTCCTGCCCGTCTACCTCTTCGTCGTCATCCCGTATCCCTGGTTTGACAAGTGGAGCGCCAATCCTCAGGTCAAGGCCTTCGTCAAGGGCGTCACGGCGGCGGCGGCGGGCGCCATCGCCGGCGCGTGCTTCGTGCTGGGCAAGCGCGCGATCTTCGACTGGCCGACGGCGGCGCTGGCGGTGGCAGCGCTCGTGCTCCTCTGGCGCTTCAAGGTGCCCGAACCGATCCTCATCGTCGGCGCGGGCCTGATAGGCTTTGCCGTCTTCTGGCTGCGAGGCGCGGCATGACATCCCCCCTGGTGGAGTTCGAACCCAGACAACTTGGAGACTAGCCATGACACATCAGAAGGTCCTTTTCGTCTGTCTGCACGGCGCGGCGAAGAGCGTCCTGGCCGCGGCGGATTTCGAGCGCATGGCAAAGGCGCGCGGCCTGTCCATCGCCGCCGAGGCGGCGGGCACCGAGCCCGATGCCGAGATCGCGCCGCCGGTGCTGGCCGCGCTCACGGCCGAGGGCGTGGACGTGGCGGGGCAAAAGCCTCGGCTCGTGACGCGCGAGATTGCGGCCGGCGCTACGCGGGTCGTCGCGTTCGGCTGCGGCCTCGGCGCCGCGGCACCCGATGGCGACAGGATCGAGCAGTGGGAGGACGTGCCGGCTGTGAGCGCCGGGCTGCCGACCGCGCGCGCGGCCATCCGGGCACACATCGAGCGCCTGCTCGTCGAATGGAACGCGGCATGAAGTGGATCACCCGCGCCAAGGCTCGAGCGGACAGGATCGCCTGCCCGTGTCTCATCCGCCGCTTCATCGACAAGCAGGCGGAGTTCCTCTTCGTCCCTGAGGCCGAGGTGATGGCGACGGCCGCGCGCGAGGGCGCGACGCCCTACGACGTGCCGGGGGTTGAGCTCGGCCATCACGGGGAGCGCTGCTCGTTCGACGCCTTCCTCGACACGTACCGCCTCACCGACCCCGCCCTCCAGGCGCTCGCCCTCATCGTGCGCGGCGCCGACACCGACGCGCGCGGCATCGCGAAGGAGGCCTGGGGGCTCTACGCCGTGGCGAGCGGCTTCCGCGAAATCAGCCGTGACGACTTCGAGAACATGGAGCGCCAGTTCCCCGTCTACGACGCGCTCTACGCCTACTGCCGGAGCGGGCTGCCGCGTGGGGCGTGACGCCCGGCTCGTCTTCGTCGCGAAGACCGCCCGCACCTTCTGCTACGGCTCCCTCGGCGTGCTGCTGCCCGTTTATCTGAGCGAACTGGGGCTCGACGCGGGCGAGCTGGGTGTCGCCGTCACCCTGACCCTCCTCGCCAGCGCGGCCATGACCTTCGCGATCCGCTGGCCGGCCGAGCGCTGGGGCCCGCGGGCCGCGCTCATGACACAAGCCGCGCTCATCGCCGTCTCGGCCATGGTCTTCCTGTTGACGCGTCAGCCGTGGGTGGTCGTGGCAGCGGCCATGGCGGGCAACCTGGCGGTCGGCACCGGTGAAACCGGCCCCTTCCTCTCGCTCGAGCAGGTCATCGTCACCCGCGACACGCCGCGCGAGCGGCTGACCACGATCCTGAGCTGGTACAACCTGAGCGGCTACGCCGCCGCAGGCGTGGGCGCGGCCGCCGTCACGCAGCTCGGCGCCTCCCCCCAGCCGCTGTTCCTGCTCTTCCTCCTGAGCGGCGTCGTGCAGATGGCCGCCTACGGGCTCATGAGCCGGGTGCCTCCGCGCCACGCCGCCGCGCGGCACGCCGAAGGCACGCCCTCGCGGCCATTCGTGCGCCGCATCGCCGTCATCTTCGCCCTCGACTCCTTCGCAGGCGGCTTCATCGTCCAGAGCCTGATCGCCTATTGGTTCTACACACGGTTCGGCCTCGGCCTCGACACGCTCGGCAGGATCTTCTTCGGCGTCCAAGTCCTCTCGGGGCTCTCGCTCCTGCTGGCGGCCCGCGTGGCGCCGCGGCTCGGGCTCGTCAACACCATGGTCTTCTCCCACCTGATCTCCAACGTGCTCCTGCTCGCCGTGGCCCTGTCGCCCGTGGCGTGGCTCGCCATCGCGTTCCTCCTCGCCCGCCACCTCCTCTCACAAATGGACGTGCCGACCCGCCAGACCTTCCTGATGCTGGCGGTGCGCGACCACGAGCGGGAGCACGCCGCGGCGATCACCAACATGAGCCGGAGCCTCGCCCAGTCCGTCAGCCCCGCGCTCACCGGCTTTGCCATGCAGGGCTTGTCCCTGGCCATGCCGTTCTTCCTCGGGGCGGGCCTCAAGATCGTCTATGACCTGTGGCTGTACGCCACCATCCGCCATGTGGAGACATCATGACTCTTCTCCTCACCCGAAGCGACGTGGCCGACCTCCTGCCCATGGACGCGTGCATCGAGGCTGTCGAACATGCCTTCAGGCTGCGCGGCGAAGGCCGGGCGGACCCACCCGGCATCCTGGGCGTCCATGCGCGCGACGGAGGCTTCCACATCAAGGCGGGCCTCCTCGATCTCGGCCGCCACTACTTCGCCGCCAAGACCAATGCCGGTCGCCTCACCGACGACGAGATCGTCATCTTCGACAGCACGGGCATGGCGCTCCAGGACGTGGCCGCCGCGGCCGCCGTGGACGAGCACGCCGTCGAAGCCGGACGGGGGCTCGAGGTCAACCTGGCCGCTTGACCCTTGCGACACGGGCCGGGAGCCTCACTCGCGGCTGGAAGGCCTTGTACCGGGCGGAGCTTAGCGAAGCAGCCGGCGGAGGCCGGCGTCAACCAGGCGCGGGGCGATGACGCTCGCGAGGCTGAGCATCCAGGACAGCCGAAAGGGATAGACCTCCGGCCGCGGGCGCCTGACGCAGCGGAGGATGCACCGCGCGACGTGTTCGGAAGTCTGAATGGGGCCGTGGGGTCCCGGCCCGGCTCGCCGTGCCTCGACTTCGTGGAACTCCGTGGCCGTGCCGATCGGGTACACCAGGCTCACCGAGACTCCCGTGCCCGCGAGCTCCACCCGCAGCGCCTCGCTGAATCCGCCGAGCGCAAACTTGGTGGCGCTGTACGCGCCGCGATACGGCACGCCGCGACGCCCGACGATGGACGAGACGTTGATGACGTGCCCCCGCCCCTGCCGCCGCATCCACGGGAGCACGGCCCGTGTGGCCGTGAAGACCGCCATAACGTTAAGCTCGAGGAGGGCGCGGAACTCGTCGGGCTTGGTGTCTTCCACGGTGGCGGACAACCCCCGCCCCGCGTTGTTGACGAGGACGTCGATCCGCCCCCACCGCGAGGCGACGTCATCCACCATGGCGCTCACCGCGCCCGCGTCAGTCACGTCGACGCCGTAGACCGCCGCCTCCCCGCCGGCGGAGACGATCTGGGCGGCCAGTCGATCCAGGCGCTCGCGGCGCCGCGCGCAGACGGCCACGTGGATCCCCGCCCCCGCCAAGGCGCGCGCCGTCGCCTCGCCGATCCCGGCCGACGCGCCCGTGACGATCGCCACGCGGCCGGCAAGCGACCTCAACACGGCGGGCCCGAGGCTACTTGCCTGTGACGGCCTTGACGGCTTCCTGGGTGACCGAGACCATCCGGTCGAGCTGCTCCTCGGTGATGACGAGGGCCGGCGAGAAGCAGATGTGCTCCATCCGCGCGCGCGTGATCACGCCGCGCTTGCTCATCTCCTGCATGATCCGCGCGCCCACCTTCCGGTCCGCTTCGTAGGACTTCTTCGTTGCCTTGTCCTCGACCAGCTCGACGGCCGCCAACAGCCCCTTGCCCGAGCGGATGTCGCCGACGTTCGGATGGCTGTCGAAGGCCGCGTGCAGGGCCTTGTGCAGGCGAGTGCCGAGCGCGGCCGAGCGCTCCGCGAGCCGCTCGCGCTCCATGATCTCGACGTTCTTGAGGCCGACGGCGCAGCAGGTCGGGTGCCCCGAGTATGTGTAGGCGTGCATCCACTTGTCCTCAGGCTTGACCGAGTCCATGGCCTCCTTGACGTCTTTGGAGACCATGATGCCGCCGAGCGGGAGATAGCCCGAGGACACGCCCTTGGCGAAGGACATGATGTCGGGCAGCACGTTCCAGTGCGTCAACGCGAACCAGTGACCTGTTCGGCAAAAACCGGTGATCACTTCGTCGGCGATGAAGAGGACTTGGTGCTTGTCGCACACCTTGCGCACTAGCGGGAAGTAGTCGTCGGTCGGATAGATGACGCCGCCGCCGCCGTGGATGGGCTCGGCGATGAAGGCCGCCACCGTGTCCGCGCCTTCGCGCAGGATCGCCTCCTCGAGGAGACGCGCCGCCGTCTGCCCCGCCGTCTCACCAGGCTTGCCACCCTCCTGGCGATACGGGTAGCAGGTCGGGATGTGGACGAAGCCCGGCACCCGGGGCTCGAACATCTTCCAGTAGGGCGCCATGCCCGTGGCGCTCATCGCCTGCAGCGTCACGCCATGGTAGGCATTGAAGCGCGCGATCACCTTGACCTTGTCGGGCTTGCCCTTGGCCTTCCAGTAGAAGCGCGCCGTCTTGAACGCCGACTCGTTGGACTCGGCCCCGCCGCAGGTGAAGAAAACCCCCTGCATGTTCGGGTACGAAATCGAGATGAGCTTCTCCGCGAGCTGCACCGCTGGGATGTTCGACGAGCCCGCGTAGGCCGAGAAGTAGGCGAGCTCTGTCATCTGCGAGGCCGCCGCTTTCGCCAGCTCCTCGCGGCCGTGGCCGACGTTGGTGTTCCAGAGCCCCGCCAGGCCGTCGATGTACTCCCGCCCCTGGATGTCGGTGATCATGGCGCCGCGGCCCTTGACGTAGACCATGGGCTCGAGGTGATCGCTCGGGTGATGCAGCGGGTGGATCAGGTGATCCTGGTCTGACTTGATCAGCTCTGCGGCCTGCACGGCCATGGGACGCCTCCTCGAGTGGTTCAGCGATGATAAATGGACTTGGCGGGCACATGCGCCCGGTAGTCGCCGCCGGGGATTGGGACGGCCGGGCCGACCGGCTTGACGTACCAATAGATGTACGCCGTAACCAGCCGCCCTCGGGCCAACCGAACCCCAACCTCCCCGCGATGATACTGGCTGCCCTCGGCGGAGTCCAGCGCCAGCCAGAGGCCGGGGTCCTTGAGCCGGTAAACCTCCCCCCGGATCAGGCCGCCTCCGTCCCGCAGCGCGGCCGGGTAGCGACCAAGGTCGAAGAGGAGGCCGCTGATCTCGCCTGCGCCCACGAAGTCAGCGCGGCCCTCCAGGCGCGCGTGGAGCCTGAAGCCGCGCATGAGCGTGCCGTACGTGAAGAGCAGAGGCTCAGCGTCCACGGAGCAGGGCCTCGAAGTCACGCAGCGCGGCGGCGTAGCGGGCGCCCGCCACCCACATGAAGTCATTGTGATGCGCGCCGGGGATCACGACCAAGGTCTTGGGCTCCGGCGCCCTCTCGAAGAGGCGCCGGCCGTGCCAGAGCGGCACGATCTCGTCGGCCTCCCCGTGCATGACCAGCACGGGGCATCGCACCCGGCCGATCTTGTCCACGTTGCGGAACTTGTCGACGGGGAAGACCGGTATCCGCGTCATCACCCGGAAAGCCGTGAGGAAGGGGCTCTCCAGAATGAGCCCGCCGACGAACCTGCGCGCCGCCAGGTCCACGGCCGCGCCGGCGCCCAGCGAGCGGCCGTAGAGGATGATCCGCTCGGGCGGAACGCGCAGGTCGCGCGTCAGGTAGTCGTACGCGGCGTCGATGTCGGCGTAGACGTTCGGCTCCGACGGCCGCCCCTCGGAGAGACCGTAGCCGCGGTAGTCGTAGGCGAACACGCTGAAGCCCAGGTCTCGCAGGACGGGGAGCAGCGGCAGCACCCCGCCCAGGTCTTCCGCGTTGCCGTGGCTGAAGAGCAGCGTGTACGTCGCTCCGGCGTTCGGAAGGTGGACCGCGGCGATGCGCTCGCCGCCGGCGGTGGACAGCCTGATCACGTCGGGCGTGTCCCGGTAGCTCGGCGCCGGGGGGAAAAAGATCATACGATCGGAAGCGAGCCACGCCCACGCGCCGACGGCGGCGTAGATGATCGCCAGCGAGAGGACGATGCGGAGGAGCGAGAACTCGGGGATCAGCAGTCGCCTGAGCCGCGCCGGGCTCACGATGCCCGACTACGGCAGGCTAGTCTCGGTGGCCTTCGGCGGCTCCTCACGGGAGCTGGGGGTGGGCGAGCCTCAGCCGCCCTTGATGCCGAAGCGCGGGAGGACGAAGCGGACGATGCCTATCCAGGCGCCGAGCGCGAGAACCACCACCAGGACCGGTGTCCAGTCCATCTAGGCCTCCTTGCCGTTGACGGCTTGAAGCACGGCATTCACGAAATCGCTCTCCGGGATGGCGCCCTCGAACTCGACGCGGTCGTTGATCACGATCTTGGGCACCGCCATGACCTGGTAGCGTTGGGACAGCTCGGGGAACTCCGTCGCCTCGACGCACTCGGACCGGACGTGCTCCGAGGCGATCGACATGTGCTGTGCCAGGCGCACGGCCCGCGGGCAGTGCGGTCTGGTGGGGGTGGCGAAGACCTTGATGGTGACGTCTTCGGTCAGCCCGGCCAGGGCCGCCCTCGTCTCGTCCTTGAGCTGCGCTTCGCCCGTGGAGACGCAGATGATGGAGTCGATCAGGTTGGAGAACTCGTAGCCCGCCGGGGTGCCCAGGAAGCGGATGCCGTAGTCCTTGGCGCCCTCGACCGCGACGGCGGGCGTGACCGACACGCCGTAGGCGGCGGCCTCGTCACGCTCGATGTGGGGATTCATCACCTTGACGGTGATCTTCTCGGAGAGGGCGGCCACCTCCTTGATCAGCGAGACCGTCTGCGCGTTGTTGTCCGGGCCGAGCTCCGAAGCGAAGACCGTCAGCGTTACCGGCCCCGTGAGCTTCTCGAACTCCCGCGTGACCGCCGCCTCGTCCTGCGCACTGAGAAACGCCATGTGGTGATTATACAGGGCGATGCGTCAGCGGGCCAGCACCCAGGCGGTCGAGAAGGGTCCAGATGCGAGGCGGCGCCCGAAGGCTGCGGGCGAGGCGTACTCCTGTACGTTGAGCCCGCAGCCGAGGGCGCCAACGAAGCAGCTGGG
>JACORX010000242.1 GCA_016179165.1 Candidatus Rokuibacteriota bacterium
CCCCATGACCACGCCCTCCATGAGCTCCTGCTTGTTGATGGCGTGGGCGAAGGCCTGCCGCACCCGCTTGTCGGCGAAGCGCGGGTCCTTGAGGTTGAAGCCGAGGTACGTATAGCCGCTGCCCGGGTACCGGAACTTCTGGTAGTCCTTCTTGAAGGCGGGATAGTCGGTCTGGCGGGCGTACTGGATGGCGGTGAGATCGGCCACGTCCACGCCCTTGGCCTTGAGCTCGAGGAAGATCGTCGCCTGGCTCGGGATGATGCGGTAAACGATCCGGCCGATGTACGGCCGCCCCTCGACGTAGTAGTCCTTGTTGGCCAACAGCACCACCTTCTCCCCGCTCTTCCACTCCTGGAAGCGGTAGGGCCCGGTGCCGATGGGGTTGGTGGTGACCTGGGGCGCCTCGCGGAGCTTGCCCTGCCGGACCCACGTCTCGAGCAGGTGCTTGGGCAGCATGTACGTGCCCCAGCTTCCGAGCGCCTTGGCGAAAGGCTCCTTGTACGTGACCCGCACGGTGTAGGCGTCCGGCGCCGTGACTTCGTTGACGGGCTCGAAGTCATTCCGGTAGGCCGTCGGCGTCCTGGGATCCATGATGGCCTTGTAGGTGAAGAGCACGTCGTCGGCCGTGAAGGGCTTGCCGTCGTGCCACTTCACATTCTTCCGCAGCTTGAACGTCAGGGTCAGGCAGTCCTTGCTGAACTGCCAGGACTCGGCCATCGACGACACCCAGTTCAGGTCCTTGTCGGTCTGCACGAGCCCGTCGTAGATAAGCCCGCCAATCGCGTGCGAGGCGCCATCCGTCGTGATGTTCGGGATGAGCCCGGTGATGTCCCCGATCGAGGCCTGGACCAAGGTCTCGCCATGGGCGGGTTTCTCGTTCGCCGCCGGAGTCTCGTCGGCTGCGACCTCGACCTCCCCGACGTAGCTGCCGCCGAAGGCGAAGAGCGCGGCCAGCGCCAGCAGGGTGGCTCCGCGCGCGGGGCGCATGCTACTTCTTCTCCGGTGCGGGCGCGGGCACCGCAGGCACCGCCGGCGCGGAAGCCGGCATGATCGTCGTCGAGCGATTGTGGGCCAGCACGGCCAGCGAGAACGACGTCACCATGAAGGCCACGGCGACCACCGTCGTGATCTTGCCGAGGACGGTCGGGGTGCCCATGGAGCCGAACACCGCCTGGCTGCCGCTGCCCCCGAAGGCCGAGCCGATGTCGGCGCCCTTGCCGGCCTGGAGCAGCACCATGCCGATGATGATGAGGCTCACGATCACGTGAATGATGACGATCAAGGTGAACATGCGCGGGTCACTCCTTCGATGATCCGCCCCTCGAGGCGGACTTCTTCGCGATGGTGATGAAGCCTTGCGCCTGAAGCGAGGCGCCGCCCACGAGGGCGCCGTCGATGTCGGGCTGCTGTGTCAGCGCCGCCGCGTTGTCGGGCTTGACGCTGCCGCCGTAGAGGATGCGCAGGGACTGGGCGGTCTCCTTCGAGGCGAGCTCGGAGACGAGCCCGCGCAGGTAACCGTGGACCTCCGCGGCCTGGGCCGGCGTGGCGTTGACACCGGTGCCGATGGCCCACACGGGCTCGTAGGCCAGGACGGAGCGCGCGATCTCATCGGCACGGAGCCCGGCCCATCCGGCGCGCAACTGGCCCTCGACCACGGTGAAGGTCAACCCCTGGCGCCGCTCCTCGGCGGTCTCGCCGACGCAGAGCAGCGGCTGAAGCCCGTGGCGAAGGGCCGCCGCGACTTTGCGGGCGATGTCGTCATCGGTCTCGCGGAAGAGGTGCCGACGCTCCGAGTGCCCGAGGATGACGAAGCGGCAGCCCAGCTCGGCGAGCATGCCGGGCCCGATCTCGCCCGTGAAGGCGCCCGTGTCCTCCCAATGGCAGTTCTGGGCGCCCCAGCCGATGGGGGAGCCCGTCAGCACCTCCGCCACCGCGGGCAGGGCCGTGAACGGCGGACAGAGCGCCACTTCCACGCCGCGCGGGCGCTTGAGCCCGTCGCGCACGCCCGAGGCCAGCTCCCGGGCCTCGGCGAGCCGGCCGTGCATCTTCCAGTTGCCGACGACGAGGGGCGTCCGCATCAGGGCGCCTCGTCGAGGGCGGCCACTCCGGGGAGCACGCGCCCCTCGAGGAACTCGAGGAAGGCGCCGCCGGCCGTCGAGATGTAGCCGATGCGGTCGATGACGCCCGCCTGCCGGACCGCCGCGATGGTGTCGCCGCCGCCGATGACCGAAAAGCCGCCGCACCCGGCGACCGCGCGCGCAACTCCGAGAGTGCCCGCCGCGAAGGCCGCCTTCTCGAAAACGCCCATCGGCCCGTTCCAGACGACGGTCTTGGCGCCCTGGAGCGCGGCGCCGAACTGGACGACGGCCAGCGGGCCGATGTCGAGGCCCATCAACTCGTCAGGTATCTCGCGCACGCCCATGGTCCGGATGCCGTCCACGCTGTCGAGCGACGGCGCCACGACCACGTCTGCCGGCAGCCGCACCCGCACGCCGAGGCTCCTGGCGCGCGCCAGGATACCGCGCGCCTCTTCGAGCCGGTCGGCCTCGAGGAGCGAGCGGCCGACGCCGTGGCCCAGCGCCGCGAGAAAGGTGAAAGCCATGCCGCCGCCGATCAGGAGGGCATCCACTCGGGGCAGCAGGTGCTCGACCAGGGCGAGCTTGTCGGAGACTTTCGCCCCGCCCAGCACGGCGGCCACGGGCCGCTCAGGCCGCTCGAAGATCCGCCCCAGCGCATCGAGCTCGCGCGCCATGAGCAGCCCGGCCGCGGCGGGCTGGAGAAAGCGCGTGATCCCCTCGGTCGAGGCGTGCGCCCGGTGCGCCGCCGCAAAAGCGTCGTCGACGTAGACGTCGGCAAGCGTGGCGAGCCGGCGCGCGAACTCCGGGTCGTTGGCCTCCTCACCCGGGTGAAAGCGCAGGTTCTCGAGCAAGACGGTATCGCCCGGCTTGAGGGCGGCCGCGGCCGCCTCGACCTCCGGTCCGGCGCAGTCGGGCAGGAGCTGCACCGGCCGGCCGAGCAATTCATCGAGTCGCGCAGCCACCGGCGCGAGCGAGTAGCGGAGGTCGACCCGGCCCTTCGGGCGCCCCAGGTGCGAGGCGAGGATGACCGACGCCCCCGCCTTGAGGCAGTGCTCAATCGTGGGCACGACGGCGCGGATGCGCGTGTCCTCGCCGACGCGGCCGTCCTCGAGCGGGACGTTGAGGTCCACCCTGAGGAAGACGCGTTTCCCCGCGAGGTCCAGTTGATCGACGCTGAGCTTGGGCAAGCTGCCTTGGTCCGGCTACAGTGACTTCGACATGTACCGGATGAGGTCCTTGACGCGGTTCGAGTAGCCCCACTCGTTGTCGTACCAGGCGAGGACCTTGACCATGGTGCCGTCGATCACCGCGGTGGACTGCAGGTCCACGATGGACGAGTGCGGGTTGCCGTTGAAATCCACCGAGACGAGTTGCTCGTCCGTGGCGTCGAGGATCCCGCGCAGCGCGCCCGTCGCGGCGGCGCGGAAGGCATCATTGACCCCCGCCGCCGTCGTCGGCTTCTCGAGATCAGCCGTCAGGTCCAGCACCGAGACATTGGCGGTCGGCACGCGGATCGCAATCCCGTCGAGCTTGCCATTGAGCTCGGGCAACACGAGTCCCACGGCGGTCGCGGCGCCCGTCGTCGTCGGGATCATGCTGACGGCGCCCGCGCGCGCGCGGCGGAGATCCTTGTGCGGGAAGTCGTGGATGGGCTGGTCGTTGGTGTAGGCGTGCACGGTCGAGGCGAAACCGCGCTTGATGCCGAAGTTGTCGAGCAGGACCTTGGCGACGGTGGCGAGGCAGTTGGTGGTGCACGAGGCGTTGGAGACCAGCTCGTGATTGACCGGGTCGTACTTCTGCTCGTTGACGCCCAGCACGATGGTGATGTCGGGATCCTTGGCGGGCGCCGTGATGACCACCTTCTTGGCGCCCGCCTGCAGGTGCTTGGTCGTCGTGGCCTTGTCGCGGAAGACACCCGTGGATTCGACAACGATGTCCACGCCCATCTCGCCCCATGGCAGGGTCGCCGGATCCTTCGCGGAGCAGACGCGCACCTCGCGCCCGTTGACGAAGATCGCCTCGCCCTTGTGCGTCACCTCGGCGGCGAGGACGCCGTGGACCGAATCGTACTTGAGAAGGTGGGCGAGCGTCTTGGCGTCTGCCAGGTCATTGACCGCCACCACCTCGAGCTCCGGCGCCTGGAGCGCCGCGCGAAAGAACACCCGGCCGATGCGCCCAAACCCGTTGACCCCGACCCGCACACCCATGATGCGCTCCTTGGTGACGATTATTGAGAATTGGCGGCGACTTCCGCCTCACGAGAGCCCTGATTATAGGCGGGCGAAGTCGCCGCCGCAAGCACAGCCGCGGAGGCAACTTTGCGGGCAGAGAACACCGCCGCAGGGCGCCGAGAAGGGTCCAGTTGCGA
>JACORX010000030.1 GCA_016179165.1 Candidatus Rokuibacteriota bacterium
GACCAGTTCCATACCTATGTCAATTTCCCCCAGGACCATCCGCTTCACGGCGGATTCGACGCCATGCCCCATCTGGAGGAGGCCGACGCGATCCTCGTCGTCGAGTCCGACGTGCCGTGGCTCCCGGCGCTGAAGCGACCGCGGCCCGACGCGCGGATCGTCCACCTCGGCGTCGACCCGCTCTTCTCCCGCTACCCGCTCCGGGGCTTCCCGACCGACCTGGCCCTCGCGGGCACTCCGCGCCTGGCGCTCCGGGCGCTCCGCGACGCCGTCGCGCGCCGCGTGGACGCCGGCGTCGTCGCGGAGCGGCGCGCACGCTGGGAGGGCGAGCACGCGCGCGGGCGTGATGCCGCGGCGGCGCGGGCGCGCGCTGTCCAATCCGACTCGCCCATAGACATGGCGTGGCTCTCGCGCTGCGTGGGCGACCTCGTGGACGACCGGACCATCGTGGTCAACGAGTACGACCTCGACGCGACACAGGCGTGCTTCCGAGCCCCAGGAAGCTTTTTCGCCGCCCCGCCGTCAGGCGGGCTCGGCTGGGGGCTCGGCGCCGCGCTCGGCGCCAAGCTGGCGGCGCCCGACAAGACGCTGATCTGCTGCGTCGGCGACGGCGCCTACATCTTCGGCGCGCCCACCGCCGCCCACTTCGTCTCGCGCGCCTACAATCTCCCCGTGCTCTTCGTCGTCTTCAACAACCGCACGTGGAACGCGGTCAAGCGCGCCGTCCAGTCCCACGCGCGCGACGGCTGGGCCGTCAGGACGGGCGCCATGCCGCTGACCGCGCTCGAGCCGGCGCCCGACTACGAGCTGGTGTGCCAGGCCTCGGGCGGCCACGGCGAGAGGGTCGAGGACCCCCAGCAGCTCCCCGACGCGCTCAGGCGCGCGCTCCGGGTCGTCAAGGAAGAGAAGCGCCAGGCCCTCCTGAACGTGATCTGCAAGAAGCCGTAAGGAGAGATGCGGGCAATGGACTGCTGCAGCCACGAGGGACCGGCGAAGGGCGACGCGAAGTTCGATTTCAAGAAGATCGCCGACGGGGTGCACGTCGCGGTCGCGGCGCCCGCCTACAAGGTGAACTGCAACACCGCGATCATCGAGAGCGACGACGGCGTGGTCATCGTGGACACGCACTCCAAGCCCTCGGCGGCCAGAGTCATTGTGGAGGGCTTGGGCGACATCACCAAGAAGCCCGTCCGCTACGTCGTCAACACGCACTTCCACTGGGACCACTGGCACGGCAACGAGGTCTACCCCGTCGCCTATCCCAACGCCGAGATCATCACCAACCAGCTCACGCGCGAGGCGATGGTCCGGAAGGGGCTCAAGCGGATCCAGGACCACGTCCGCCAGGTGCCGGGCGAGATCGCCAAGCTCAAGGCCGACCTCGCCGCTGCCAAGTCCCCCGGAGACCGCGCGCAGCTCCAGGCCGACCTGGGCCACGCCGAGTCGTACCTCGCGGAGGTGACGGCGCTGAGACCCGCGCTCCCCACCATGGCCTTCGAGCGGACGATGAAGCTCTACCGCCGCGACCGCGAGATCCACCTCCTCTACCTCGGGCGCGCCCACACCGAGGGGGACGTGTTCGTCTTCCTGCCGAAAGAAAAAGTGGTTGTTACGGGCGACGCCGTCATCGGCTGGACGCCCTTCATGGGCGACGGCTACCCCGAGGACTGGGTGGCGACGCTGGACCGCCTCGCCGAGCTCGACTTCACCCACATCATCATGGGCCACGGCGAGCCCGCGGGCCGCGACTGGCTCCGCACCTTCCGCGGCTACGTCCACGACATGGTCGAGGCCGTCCGCGAGGAGGCAGCCCGCGGCGCCACGCTGGAAGACGTCCAGCGGCGCGTTCCGGACCGGCTCGCCCCCACATACGAGGGTCCGTTCTCCACGTACGGCGACTACAGGCCCTGGCGCGCGGGCCTCCTTCGCAACATCGAGCGTACCTACGCGATGGTCAGCTGAGGCGCCCGCCCGAGATCGAGCAGGACGCGCGCCCGGGGTGTACTATCAGGACCCCGGCAGATGTAGTCCAACCCCCGAACCAAGGAGACGACCAGATGGCCCAAGAGAAGATTCCGCTCGACGCGCAGCGCTTCGCCACAGGCATGACCTGGAAGGACTACCTGGCCCAGATGGGCGACACCCGCGCGCGCACCGAGGAGAACTACACCAAGGCTTTGCTGACGGCCGAGGAGAAGCAGTTCTTCAGCGGTCTCGGCCAGGTCAAGTACACCCTCATGCTCGCCGAGAACTGGTGCGGCGACGTCCACCGCAACTCGCCCCTGCTCGCGCGCATCGCCGAGGCCATGCCGAACGCCGAGCTCCGCGTGCTTTTCCGCGACCAGAACCTCGACCTCACCGACTGCTTCCTGAACAACGGCTACCGGTCGATCCCCATCGTGGTGTTCTTCGACAAGGACTGGAACGAGATCGGGCGCTGGATCGAGCGCGCGCATGCCGCGACGGCCAAGGTCGTCGGGATCCGGGCCAGGACCCTCGATGTCGCCACCCGCGAGACGCAGGATGCCGCGATGGCCGAGTACCGGAAGCAGGTCCAGGCCGAATACGATGTGCCCGGCGGCGCGCTCTGGCGCGCGGCGGCCGGCGAGGTGCGTCTGGTGCTGGAGACGCGGCTCGGCCTCGCGGCCAAGAAGTAGCCGGCAGGAGACGGCGATGGGATACGGCTTCGCCTTGTTCGCGGGCACGACCGCCGAC
>JACORX010000243.1 GCA_016179165.1 Candidatus Rokuibacteriota bacterium
GAAGAGAGACACACGATGCGCTGAGGGAAGCCGGCCGACCCCTTGCCGTACATGGCAACTTACGATATCAAAGAAAGCCTATGACCGGGCCCAAGCGTTCCCAACGTCGCACCCTCCTGATGGTCGGCACCCGCAAGGGCGCCTTCTTCTTCCACGGCGATACGGCGCGCCGGACCTGGCGGCTCGACGGGCCGCACCTCCTCGGCTGTATCGTCCACCACCTATCTACTCCGTCAAGGCCGCCTCGCTCGGCTGATGCGCGTCTTCATCGCCTCGCCCCTTTACTCCTACACGGGCGGGCGCGGCGAGGTCGAGGCCACAGGCGCCACGGTAGCCGAGATGCTGGCCGATCTGGACCGCCGCTTTCCCGGCATCCGCCGCCGCATCGTGGACGAGCAGGACCGCGTCCGCCAGCACATGCGCATCTACATCGGTACCGAGCCCGCCGCGACCCTCGACCAGCCGATCCCGGAGGGCCGGGAGATCCACATCCTCCAAGCGCTCAGCGGCGGGCAGGCGCTCAGCGCCGGGCGGCGCCGGTCCCCTGAAACGGCTTGCTCGGCGTGACCCGCCGCCTCACGATGAATCGTCGATCTCCCGCGGCCTCGACCTCGAACCGCGGCGGGGTTCCGCGGGGCCACGGGGCATATCCGGAGCCGCGCAGCCAGCGGCCAACCTTCTCGTCGATCAGCTCGCGACACTCGGCACCCCAAAACGAGTCCTTGGCGACGTTCACCTCAACTGCCAAGACGCCCCTACCCTCCTGCAGCTCCACCGTTACGGTGTGCCAATCCCGCCTGAAGTACCGGTCGCGGTCCTCCGCAGGTACCTTGAAGCCGTAGCCAGCGCCTGATCTCCGGTGGGTTCCGCTATTCCAAGCCGTCCAGATCATCGTCGCCCCCTCGAGAGTCATTACTTCCCGCCATCGAAGAGCTCGGTCTTGGCTATGCCGCGCTGGAAGGTCAGGTAGGCCTCCTTGGTCATGCGCGGCTTGAACTCGCTGATGATCTCCTTCGCCGCCTTGGCGTCGTCCCAGAGCATGTCCACGGCCATGAGGGCGAGCTGCTTCGCCGGCTCGATGTAGGCGAGCTTCGGATCGGCGATCGCGAAGTCGGCGCCGTGCCCGCTGCCCGAGGCGCCGCCCATGTACGGATGCAGCGTCGGCATCACGTGCGAGATGTCGCCCATATCGGTGGAGCCGCTGCGGTGCCCCGTCTCGGTCACCTGGTCGGCGCCCAGGAGCGCCGAGGCATTGGCCTTGAAGTGCGCCGCCATCCCCATGTGATTGAAGAGCGGGAGATAGCCGGGCAGCGTCTCGATCTCGACCAGGGCGCCCAGCGCGAGCGCGCCCGCCTTGAGCGCGCGGTCCACGCGCACGTTGGCGTCCAGGATCGCCTCGACGGTCTTGCCCCGCACGTAGGTTTCGATCCGCACATCCGCCGGAATGACGTTCACCTGGCTGCCGCCGTGGGTGATGATCGGATGCACGCGAATCGAGTCTTCGTCCTTGAAGGTCTCGCGGATGGCGTTGATGGCGGCAAGGCCGATCTGGGCGGCGTAGAGCGCGTTCACGCCGAGGTGTGGGGCGCCGCCGGCATGCGAGGCGCGGCCGATGTAGCGCACGGTCTTGACGATGCAGCCGTTGTTCGAGGCGGCGATCCCTGCCTTCTTGACCTCCTTCACCGGCGTCGTGTGGATCATCATGGCCATGTCCACGTCGTCGAAGTGGCCCAGACGCAGCAGCTCCGGCTTGCCGCCCAGGAACTCGAGCTTTCCCGCCCGCGCCTGCTCGACACGCCAGGCGACGTCGCCATACTCCTCGGCCGGGACGGCGAAGAAGACCACGCGCCCGGCCAGATGCTCGAAAGCCTCGGCCCCCACGAGCCCCATCGCGGCTCCCAGGAGCCCTGCGATCTGGGCGTTGTGGCCGCACGCATGGGCCGCGCCCGTCTGCGGATCGGCCACCGGGTGTCCTGCCACCACGAGCCCGTCCAGCTCGCCCAGCAGCGCGAAGGTCGGCCCGTCCTTGGCGCCGCGTGCCACGCCGCGCACGCCGGTAACAGCCAACCCGCCCTTGGGATCGAGGCCGATCTCGCGCATGGTCTCCTCGACCAGCCGCGCGGTCTTGAACTCCTTGAAGCCCAGCTCTGGGCTCTTCCTGATCGTCTCGCCGACCTTGACGATCTTCTCGCTTTGGCGGTCGATGGCTTCGCAGACGGCGCGCTTCAGGTCATCGCGGCTTGGCATGGGAGCTCCTGTCGAATAGTCGGTTTGGGATGACAGACGGCGGCATCAGGCTCGTCCCAGCGCCTCAAGGAAGCCCTTGACCGCGTCCGCGGGCCGCTCGGCTCCGAGGATGGCCGCGATGACGGCGACGCCCGAGGCGCCGGCCCGGACCACCTCGGCCACGCGCGCGGGTGTGACGCCGCCCACGGCGAAAATAGGCAGGCGCACGGCGGAGGCGACGCGCTCCAGGGCTGACAGCCCCTGCGGGAGCCCGTACTGGCGCTTGGAGGGCGTGTCGTAGATGGGACCGAAGAGGAGAAAGTCGGCGCCGTCGGGCTCGGCCGCCCGCGCCTCGGCAACCGAGTGGACGGACGCGCCGATCAGGAAGCCCGGCGGGCTGATGGCGCGGATGGCTGACACGGGGAGCGAGGTACCCGCGCGCTGGACGCCGTCTGCGCCCACAGCGAGCGCTACATCGGCGCGGTCATTGACGAGGAGCTTCGCCCCGTGTCGCCGGGTCGACTCTCGCAGCGCCCTCGCCATCGAAAGAAGATCTCGCACGGCCAAGTCCTTCTCCCGCAGCTGCACGGCCTTGAGCCCGGCGCCGAGGCAGGTCTCGACGGCCTCCTCCAGCGCCCCCGTCACCTGCGACCGGTCGGTCACGAGACAGAGCGAGAAGCCTAGCTGGTCGACCAATCCGGCACGCCCGCGATGGGGGAAGAGGCCGTGGCGTAGAGCTTCTTGCCGATGCGGCCCGCCTTGAAGGCGAGGCGCCCGGCCTCGACCGCCAGCTTCATGGCGGTGGCCATGGCGACGGTGTCCGTGGCGCCCGCGATGGCGGTGTTCATCAACACGCCGTCGCAGCCGAGCTCCATGGCGATCGCGGCATCGGACGCGGTGCCGACGCCGGCGTCGATGATCACGGGGCACGTGACCGTCTCGAGGATGATCTTGATATTGTACGGGTTGCGGATGCCGAGGCCCGAGCCGATGGGGGCTCCTAACGGCATCACCGCCGCCGCCCCCGCGTCCTCCAGCTTCTTGGCGAGGACGGGATCGTCGTTGGTGTACGGCAGCACGCTGAAGCCCTCCCGGGCCAGGATGCGGGTCGCCTCGAGCAGGCCCAGGACGTCGGGGAAGAGGGTCCGCGAGTCGCCGATGACCTCGACCTTGACGAGAGTTCCGAGGCCCGCTTCGCGGGACAGGTAGCAGGTGCGCACCGCCTCGTCGGCGGTGTAGCAGCCGGCCGTGTTCGGCAGGAGCGTGTACTTCTTCGTGTCGATGAAGTCGAGCAGCGACTCACCCTGCCCGGGCAGGTTCACGCGCCTGACGGCAACCGTGACGATCTGGGCGCCCGAGGCCTCGATGGCGTCCCGCATGTTCTCGAAGGACGGGTACTTGCCCGTCCCGACGATGAGCCGCGACGTGAACTCCTTGCCTCCGAGCCACAATGACGTGTCGTACATGTCTACCCTCCACCCATGGGCCGGACGATCTCCACCTTATCTCCGTCCTTGAGGCACGTATCGGCGTACTGCGCCTTCGGCGTGATCTCGCGGTTGAGCGCGACGGCCGTGTACTCGCGCTTCACCTTCAAGTGATCGAGCAGACCATCGACGCTCACGCCCTCGGGCACTTCCATCGCCTCGCCGTTCACCAGTACACGCATGAATTCTGCACCTCGGCCGGATGCGAATTATACCCCGGCTTCGAGCTGGGCGACGAGCGCGGCCGGCTCGGTCACGGGGAGCTGGCAGACGTAGCGCCGGCAGACATAGGCCGTGGGCTTGTCGCCCACGGCCCCGCGCTCGGCAAGGAGGGGCAGCCCCGCCAGGGCGGGCGAGCCCGATGGAGCGCCGACGACCAGGCGATTCGGCATATACCCGCGGAACGCCGTCTCGGCGAGCGGCCCCGGGCCGGAACCGTCGGGCCAGACGAGAGCAACCTCGGCCACGGGCCCCAGGTGGAAGTCGAGCGCCCCAAGATAGCGCCCGAAGCCGGACGGGTAGCGGGTCATGAGATCGGCCATGGGCCGGAGCGCTTTCACCGCGAGCGTCTCGTAGCGCCCCTCGCCGAAGAGGATGGCCAACCTGAGGAGCCACTCGATGGCCACCGAGGTGCCCGAGGGCACGGCATTGTCGAAGAGGTTGCGGGGCCTCACGACCAGCGCTTCCTGATCCTCGCCCGTGTCGAAGAAGATCTCCTCCCGCTCGTCCCAGAAGAGCGCGAGCGCCTGATCAGCCAGGCGCCGGGACTCATCAAGCCACCGCCGATCGAAGGTCGCCTCGTAGACCGCGAGCAACCCCGCCCCGACCAAGGCGTAATCCTCGAGGTAGCCCCTGATCTTGGCGCGTGAGCCGTCCTTCCAGGAGCGGAGCAGCCGGTCGCCGTCTCTCATCCGGAACGTCAAGAACTCGGCGTTCCTCACCGCCGCGGCGACGTAGTCGGGGCGGCCCAGCGCGCGGCCGGCCTCGGCGAAGGCCGCGAGCGCCAAACCATTCCACGAGGCCAGGACCTTGTCGTCGAGCCCGGGATGGACGCGCTTCTCTCTCGCACCGTAGAGGCGTGTGCGCGCGCCGCCGATCAGTCCGGCCAGCCGCTCGGCCGTCATGCCCAGATCCTGGGCAACCCGCGACGGGTCGCGAGGAACGAAGAGAATGCTGTGCCCCTCGAAGTTCGGCTCCTCGTCGGCGCCCCAGTAGACGAGCGCCGCCTGGGCCGTCTCGGCGTCGGGCAGCGCGGCGCAAATCTCCTCCGCGGACCAGACAAAGAACTTGCCCTCGACGCCTTCGGAGTCGGCGTCCTGCGCGGAGAAGAAGCCGCCCGAGTCATGCGTCATCTCGCGCAGGATGTAGTCGAGCGTCTCCTCGCATACGCGCCGGTACTCGGGGTCGCCCGTGGCGAGCCAGCCGTGCAGGTACAAGGACGCGAGCTGGCCGTTGTCGTAGAGCATCTTCTCGAAGTGGGGCACGAGCCACTGCCCGTCCACCGAGTAGCGGTGAAAGCCCCCGCCGAGCTGGTCGTACATGCCGCCCCGCGCCATCTTGGTCAGCGTGAGCCGCGCCATCTCCAGCGCGCGCGCGTTGCCCGTCCGTTTCCAGAAGCGCAGGAGGAATTCCCAGTTCATGGGCTGGGGAAACTTGGGAGCCCGTCCCATGCCGCCTTCGCGGGCGTCGAACTCTCCCGAAAGCGCCTGGTAGGCGGAGAACAGGATCGTGTCAGTGAGCAAGGTGTTGGAGCTTCTCAGCCGCTCGCCCTGCTGCATCTGCTCGAGGAGCTGCTTCCCTTTCTCGACCACCTCGCCCCGGCGTGAGCGGTACGCCTCGGCCACGCCCTCGAGGAGGCGCGGGAACGCCGGCATGCCGTGGCGGTCCACGGGCGGGAAGTACGTGCCGCCGTAAAAGGGCACGCCATCGGGCGTCAGGAAGACCGTCATGGGCCAGCCGCCGTGGCCCGTCATGGACTGGACGGCCTGCATGTAGATCTGGTCCACGTCGGGCCGCTCTTCGCGGTCCACCTTGATGTTCACGAAGAGCCGGTTCATGAGCGCGGCGATGTCTTCGTCCTCGAAGGACTCGCGCTCCATGACGTGACACCAGTGGCAGGCGGAGTA
>JACORX010000250.1 GCA_016179165.1 Candidatus Rokuibacteriota bacterium
CACGTGATCCTCGTGTTGAAGGGCGTGTCGCTCGCCGTCCCCGAGGGGGGCATCGTGGCCCTCCTCGGGGCCAACGGCGCCGGCAAGAGCACCACGCTCAAGGCCATCTCGGGCCTGCTCCGGACCGAGCGTGGCGATGTGACCAAGGGCAGCATCGAGTTCATGGGCAAGGGCATCAAGAGGAAAGATCCCTCCGAGGTGGTGCGGCGCGGTATCGTGCAGGTCATGGAGGGGCGCCACGTCTTCGAGCACCTGACGGTGGAGGAGAACCTGCTCACCGGCGCCTACACCCAAGCCGACGGACGCGCCATCAAGCGCGACCTGGAGAAGGCGTACGAGTACTTTCCCCGCCTGCGCGAGCGGCGGGGGGCGCGCGCGGGGTATGTGTCAGGCGGCGAGCAGCAGATGGTCGCCATCGGGCGGGCGCTCATGGCGCACCCGAAGCTCATGCTGCTGGACGAGCCGTCCATGGGCCTGGCGCCGATGCTCGTGCAGGAGATCTTCGAGATCGTCAGCCGCCTGAACCGGGAGGAAAGCGTCGCTGTGCTCCTGGCGGAGCAGAATGTTGCCTTCGCCCTCCGTTTCGCCGACTATGCCCACGTCATGGAGAACGGCCGCGTGGTGCTCGACGGCGACAGGAAGACGATCAGCGAGAACGAGGACATCAAGGAGTTCTACCTGGGGCTCTCGGGTGTCGGCCAGCGCAAGAGCTACCGGGACGTCAAGCACTACAAGCGGCGCAAGCGGTGGCTGTCGTGAGCGCGCACGTCGAGATCCGCGAGGTCTCGAAGTCCTTCGGCGGCGTCCAGGCCGTCTCAGGGGTGAGCCTCGACGTCAATGAGGGCGAGATCACCTCCGTGATCGGCCCCAACGGCGCGGGCAAGACCACCGTGCTGAACATGATCAGCGGCTTCTACCATCCCGACCAGGGGCGCATCCTGCTCGACGGCGCCGACATCACCGACCTGTCGCCGAGCCACGTCGCCGCGCGCGGCGTGGCGCGCACCTTTCAGAACATCGCGCTCTTCAAGGGCATGACCGTGCTCGACAACCTCATGCTGGGGCGTCACGTGCGGATGAAGGCTGGGGTGTTCTCGTCGTTCGTCTACTGGGGTCTCGCGCAGAAGGAGGAGGTCCAGAACCGCCGGCGCATCGAGGACCTGATTGACTTCCTCAAGATCCAGGACCTTCGCCGGCGCCCGACCGGCTCGCTCGCGTACGGGCTCCAGAAGCGCGTGGAGCTCGGCCGCGCGCTCGCCCTCGACCCCAAGGTCCTGCTGCTCGACGAGCCCATGGGCGGCATGAACCAGGAGGAGAAGGAAGACATGGCGCGCTTCATTCTCGACGTCAACGAGGAATGGGGCACGACCATCATCCTCATCGAGCACGACATGGGGGTCGTCATGGACATCTCCGACCGCGTAGCGGTGCTCGACATGGGCCAGAAGATCGCGGAGGGCACGCCCGACGAGGTCAAGGCCAACCCGCGCGTGATCAAGGCCTACCTCGGCGAGACCAAACCCCGGCAGGAGAGCGCCCGTGGCTGAGCCGATGACGCTGCCAAAGCTGCTCCAGAAGAACGCACGCGACCTGCGCGACCGCCCGGCTATCCGCGAGAAAGACCGGGGCATCTGGCAGACGCACACGTGGCTTCAATACCACGACAACGTGCGCGACCTGGCCCACGGCCTGGCGGCGGTCGGCTTCAAGCGGGGCGACAAGCTGTCGGTCATCGGCGACAACAGGCCGCGGCTCTACTGGGCGCAGGTGGCCGCGCAGACGCTCGGCGGCGTTTCGGTGCCGGTCTACCAGGACTCGATCGCGCGCGAGCTGGCCTACGTCTGGCAGCACTCCGAGGTCTCGGTCATCGTCGCGGAGGACCAGGAGCAGGTGGACAAGATTCTTGGGCTCAAGGACCAGCTGCCGGCGCTCCGCCTCGTGATCTTCGACGACCCGCGGGGCATGGCGCACTACGGCCAGGACTGGCTCAAGGCCTTCCAGGACGTCCAGGCTCTGGGGCGCGAGTTCGAGACAAGCCACCCGCGCTACTTCGAAGAGGAGGTGGATCGCGGCCGCCCAGAGGACGTCGCGATGATCTCCTACACCTCGGGCACCACGGGCAATCCCAAGGGCGCGATGCTGACCCACGCCAACGCCGTCGAGACGGCGCGGATCTTCATGAAAGCCGAGGACGTCCGGGCCGAGGACGAGTGGCTCTCCTACCTGCCCATGGCCTGGGTCGGCGACGTCATCTACTCGCTGGTGCTGAGCCTCGCCGCGGGTTTCTGCTGCAACTGCCCCGAGAGCCCCGAGACCGTGCAGCGGGACCTCCGCGAGCTGGGTCCGACCACGTTGCTGGCCCCGCCCCGCATCTGGGAGACCATGCGCGCCTCGGTGCAGGTGCGGGCGTCCGATGCCACGCCGCTCAAGCGCGCCGTCTTCGACCGCTTCCGGGCGGCGGCCGAGGAGACCGAGATCCTCCGCGCCGACGGCAAGCCGGTGCCGGCGGGGCTCCGCTTCCTCTGCGCGCTCGGCGAGTTCTTCGCGTACCGGCCCATCCGCGACCAGCTGGGCCTGCGCCGCGCCCGCTGGTGCTACACGGGCGGAGCGCCGCTTGGGCCCGAGACCTTCCGCTTCTTCCGCGCGTTCGGCGTCAACCTGAAGCAGGTGTACGGCTCCACGGAGCTCTCCGCACTGGTCTCCATCCAGCCCGACAACGAGGCCAACCCAACCACGGTCGGCAAGCCGTGCCCTGGCATCGAGGTCAAGATCGCCGACAAGGGCGAGGTGCTGATCAAGAGCGTGGGTGTCTTCAAGGGGTATTTCAAGGCCCCGGAGGCCACGCGTGAGGTCATAGACTCCGAGGGCTGGTTCCACACGGGCGACGCCGGATTCGTCGACCCGCGTGGGCACCTCGTCATCATCGACCGCGCCAAGGACGTGGGCGCCACGGCCGACGGCACGCCTTTCGCGCCGCAGTTCATCGAGAACAAGCTCAAGTTCAGCCCGTACATCCGCGAGGCCGTGGTGTTCGGCAACGACCGGTCCATGGTCTGCTCCATGATCGCCATCGACTCCAACACGGTCGGCAACTGGGCGGAGCGCCGCGGCGTGCCGTACACGAGCTACATGGATCTCTCCCAGAAGCCCGAGGTGCTGGCGCTGGTCTGCGAGGAGCTGCGGAAGGGCAACGCGACGCTGCCCGACCCGACCAAGGTGCGGCGCTTCCTCCTGTTGACCAAGGACCTGGAGGCCGACGACGCCGAGATGACGCGAACGCGAAAGCTCAGGCGCAGCCACATCGCCGACAAGTACGCGCCCGTGATCGACGCCTTCTACTCAGGTAAGAACGAGGTCGAGCTGGCGACCGTGGTGACGTACGAGGACGGCCGTCAGGCGACCATCCATTCGCGCGTGCGCATCGAGGACGTGGACGCGGGGGTCCCGGCGCATGTTTGAGTGGGGGTTCTTCGGCCTGCTCATGTCCAACGGCATCCTGATCGGGCTCATGTACTCGCTCATCGCGCTGGGCTTCGTCCTGGTCTACAAGGCCACGGATGCCATCAACTTCGCCCAGGGCGAGTTCGTGATGATCGCCGGCTTCGTGGTCGCTGTCGGGCTCGGGGTATACGGGGCGCCGCTCTGGCTCGCGGTCGGGGTGGGGCTGGCCGCCATGATCGGCTTCGGCTTCGGGCTCGAGCGGGTGATGCTGCGGCCCCTCATCGGGCGACCCGTCGTGGCGGTGATCATGGCGACCATCGGCCTGTCGGCGGTGCTCCGCGGTGTCGGCCCGCTGACCTGGGGCGCCGAGACGCGGCCGCTGGTGCTGCCCATCCCGGACGAGCCGCTCGTGTGGGGCCCGCTCTTCATCCCGCCGATCCAGCTGCTGGGGGCCCTGGTGAGCCTGCTCTTCCTGGCGGCCTTCGGCTGGTTCTTCCTCAAGAGCCGCCGGGGCATCGCCATGCGGGCGGTCGCTGACAACCAGCAGGTCGCCATGGCCGTGGGGATCAACGTCGAGCGCTACTTCGGCCTGGCCTGGGCCATGACGGGGATCGTCTCGGCCCTGGGCGGCATCATCTGGGGCAGTCTCCTCGGCGTGGATGTCCATCTGGCGCTGGTCGGCTTCAAGGTGTTCCCGGTGGTGATCCTCGGGGGGCTCGACTCGATCCCCGGGGCGATCGTGGGCGGGCTGGTCGTCGGCATCGTCGAGAACGTGGCGGCGGGCTACATCGATCCCTACGTCGGCGGCGGCACCAAGGACTTCGTCCCGTACGAGCTGATGATCGTGGCCCTGATGGTCCGGCCCTACGGCATCTTCGGCAAGCCCATCATCGAGCGGGTGTAGTGCGAGCCGCAGCCGGAGGCGAGG
>JACORX010000255.1 GCA_016179165.1 Candidatus Rokuibacteriota bacterium
CTGTGGCGCGAAGCTGAGCCAGAGGCCCCTGACGGGCCATGGTATAAGGACTTCGGTTCATTCAAGATCTGTGGCGATGGCGAATTTCCCAAGACGTTTCTATTGCAGGGGCAGGCTGCAAAAGGGAAGGCGCTGTAGGCGGAGATGATGTGCCGCCGGGCCGCCAGACGGATCCTCGGGCCAGACCCGCTCGCCGACTGGATCTGCCCGGCCCCGCTCCGCCCGGCGAGCCCCGGCTGCTGCGCGCGTGGGTGCTCGAGGCCAACCGGGCGCTGTGCGAGCGCATCCGGGACAGCGCGGCCGACGCCGACCCCTGGCGGCAGCATCGCCCGGCCATGTGGAGCCGCCCCGCTTGGCCTCCGCCCGAACCCCGTATCCCGGCGGCCGGACAGCCGCAGGCGCTCCTTGCCACTCCGTCCGCCGCAAGCTAAAGTCGGGCCGAGTCCCCAGTTAAAGGAGCGCGTCGCCAAGGCCCGTCCGCGATCAGCGGTCTACGCAGGCGAGGGCGAGTCCGGGCGCCCCGGGATCCACCCCCTCGAGGACGGCCACAACAGCTGCACGCTTCAGGAGGTGCTGGGGCACTGCGACGTCAGCACACCATGATCTACACGCACGCTCGGAACCGCAGACCCGCCGCCGTCCGGAGCACAGCAGACGGGATGTTCGGCCCATGAGACGCTTTGTGGTCTTGCGGGGTATATGCAGCGGGACAGGCTGCAGCGCCCTGCAGCCTGTCCGGGGCGGCGAGGGTCGCTCCGGACAAGGGTAAAGTGCGGCCACGATAGGGCCGGGCGCTGTTCCACGCGGTAGCCCCTCGACCGGTAGACCCTGCAGGGGCTCGGAGGGATTGCCTTATTACGCAGGTCAGCCTACCCAGTGGCCGAATTGTAGTTCGGCGCCTACGGACTGAGGTGGGACGGAGAGGATGGAGTGGCTCCTGAGAGCAGGCTTCCCGGCGATCCGGTCCGCTTCGTCCAAGACTGCATTCGGGGAGGTCGAATCCTCTGGACCTACCACGTGAATATGCGCCTCGCGGGTCGCTTCATTCCTCGCGAGGCGATCCTGGCGGCGGTCGACACCTACGAGTTGGTCGAGGCGTACCCGGACGATAAGTACCTGCCAAGCTACTTGCTCCTGGGTCGGCAGGGCTCCGAGGCATTCCACATGTTGTGCGCGGCGGACGTCGAGGGCGATACTATCCGCGTGGTCACGGCCTACCGCCCCGACGCCGGGGAGTGGCAGGCCGATCTGAAGACCAGGAGACCAAGGCGATGAAGTGCAGAGTTTGCGGAGCCGAGCTGAAACCAACAAGCACCGACCTCCCGTTCAAAGTCCGGGAGGCGGGCATTGTCATCGTCAAGAGCCTCCCGGTCCTTCAGTGCGGCACCTGCCCCGAGTATCTGATCGAGGATGCAGTGCTCGGGCGCGTCGATCGGATCCTGGCTCACGTGGCGCCGGGCACCGACCTTGAGATCATCCGCTATGCCGCGTGAGCGCTCGGCGTATCGCCGAACCATTCGCTACAGCGGACCGGCTGCGCCGGCCGCTGAGCGCAGACGTTGGGCACAAGGAGCATTCCCATGCATAGAACGGTGAAGATTTGCGTTTCGTTGTCTTTCTTGGCTTGTACCACCCATGCCTATGGCCAGATCGTCCAGAAAGTCGTAGACATTCCAACACGGCCAGGCGTCTCGCAGAGAATGGTCGTACTGTCCCCGCCGAATCCGGGAGCGGCTGTCATCCTGTTTGCTGGAGGTCATGGTGGGCTACAAATCTTCCCCAACGGTTCGGTCAAGTGGGGAGGGGGTAATTTTCTCGTAAGGACCCGCCAGCTGTTTGCGGATCAGGGTCTACTTGTGGCTGTGGTTGACGCGCCGTCAGATCGTCAAAGTCCGCCCTACCTTTCTGGCTTTCGCCAACGGCCCGAGCATGTAGCGGACATCAAGGCAGCTATCGCCTGGGTACGTGAGCAGGCCAAGGTGCCGGTCTGGCTGGTCGGCACGAGCCGGGGAACGCAGTCGGCGGCATATGTCGCCACTGAACTCAATGGCTCTGATGGTCCCGACGGGTTGGTGCTGAGTTCCACAATTCTCACCGACGACAAGGGGCGACCGGTCCCAGCCATGCCGCTCGGTAAACTGCGTATCCCTGTCCTCGTGGTTCACCACGAACAGGACGGCTGCGGTCACTGCTCATTCAGTGATGTTCCCAGCCTGATGGAAAAGCTCGGCAGCGCACCAAAGAAGCAATTGTTGTCATTCAAGGGTGGTGGGAATCGCGGTGATCCTTGCGAGGCTTTTGCTTATCACGGGTTCAATGGGCTTGAGCGTGACGTTGTCGGGCAAACCGCGACGTGGATACTCGCGAAGTAAGGCGTTCCCTAACGACCGGCTCAAGCTGACGGCGCGCGGGAGGCCCGTGGCGGATGCGTGGTTACGCACGCGCACCGCAGCTTAGCCGGGGCGAGACGACGACCAGAACGAGGGCTTGACCGCCAACCCTGTGCCGTGTACTCATTGTATATCCGGGAGGAGGTCCCTATGCAGACGAAGATTCAAAAGTGGGGTAACAGCCTTGGATTGCGGATTCCGCGGTCATTCGCGGCCGAGGCCCAGGTGGAGGAGGGGGCAACCGTAGATCTGTCGGTGGAGAACGGTCGACTCTTGGTTCGCCCGCTCCGAGTTCGGAAGCATGTATTGAGCGTACTCCTCCGGAGAGTAAACCGGCGGAACCTTCACGGCGAGGTCTCAACAGGTAGGGCGGTCGGTCGCGAGGCGTGGTAGTGGCGGCCTACGTACCCGCGCGCGGGGACTTGATCCGGCTCCAGTTCAACCCCCAATCGGGCCACGAGCAGGCCGGCCATCGCCCCGCCGTGGTGATCTCTCCGAGTTCATACAATCGCCGCGTGGGGTTGGCTGTCTGTTGCCCCATCACCTCTCAAGTGAAGGGATACCCATTCGAAGTGCTGCTCCCGCAGGGGCTTGGAGTCGAGGGGGCAATACTTTCGGATCAAATCAAGAGTCTGGACTGGCGCGTCCGAAGGGCGAAGCGCATTGGCAATGTGCCGGCTGATGTGCTGCAGGAGACGGTCGGCAAGATTCTTGCCCTAGTCGACCCAGACGGACCCCGCTAGACTCTGGATGTCGACGGTAGGGCTGTGGTCCACGGCCATACGAATCCCCTTGGGGATTCGAACCTGGAGTCGGCAGCGGGAGCCCGTCGTTCTCGCAGAACGAGTTCCGGCCCGTCTCGGAGGCCGAACCAGCCCGGATTCTTGGGGGGCACGTCCAAGGTGAATACAGTGGCGCGCACGCTGGAGGCGGCTGGATGAGCGGCGCCGTTGTCGTCGCAGCCGCTGACGGCGTCCTCCGGGTCACGATCAACCGGCCGGAGAAGCGCAATGCGCTCAGCCGTGCCGTCCTCGACGAGCTCGGTCAGGTCTTTGCGGGGCAGGCGGCCAACGAGGCGCTGCGCGTGGCCGTGCTCACGGCGGCCGGGAGCCATAGCTTCGCCGCGGGCGGTGACCTGCGCGATCTGGCCGCTGTCCGAACGCGCGAGGGCGCCGTCGCCATGGCCACGCACGCCCGCACCGCCCTCGACGCCATCCGGCGGTTCCCGGTGCCGGTCGTGGCCGCGCTCAACGGCGTTGCCCTGGGCGGCGGCGCCGAGCTGGCCGTGGCCTGCGACCTCCGCATCGCGGCAGCCCACGCCGGCATCGGCTTCGTCCAGGGCCGGCTCAACATCGCCACGGCCTGGGGCGGTGGCATCGACCTCATGCGCCTGCTTGGGCCGGCGCGGGGACTGGCAGTGCTCAGCCGGTCCGAGGTGTTCGGCGCCGCGGAGGCCCACGCCCTCGGCCTGGTGGATTCCGTCGCCGCCCCTGACGAGCCGTTCGACGTCTTCGTGGCCCGCTTCGTGGCGTCGCTGGCTCGGCAGGCGCCGCAGGTGATGCGGGCCTTCAAGGCCCAGGCCCTCGGAGAGCGTCTGGGCCAGTCGCGCAGCGAGCGGGAGGAGATCGAGACGCAGCTTTTCAGCCTCACCTGGGTCCACGAGGATCACTGGGCCGCGGCCGACCGGCTGCTCGCCCGGGACCGATAGCGAGGGAGGATCGCCATGAGCACGATCGGGGCGAAGGGCGCGGGCGAGGCGGCGGCGAAGACGCCCGCCGGCATCGAGGTGCCGGTGGTGGCCACGCGCGACATGCTGCGGCAGCCGGACGTGGAGGCGCCGGGCGAGTACCCGTTCACCCGGGGCATCTTCCCGGACGGCTACCGCGGTCGCCTGTGGACGATGCGGCAGTACTCGGGCTTCGGCACCGCCGAGGAATCGAACGAGCGCTACCGGTTCC
>JACORX010000245.1 GCA_016179165.1 Candidatus Rokuibacteriota bacterium
CGTACATTCTCAAGAACGTACCCGACGCCAAGGTCGGCATTCTGTATCAGAACGACGATTACGGCAAGGACTACCTCAAGGGCTTCGAGGACGGCCTGGGCGACGCCGTCAAGAAGCTCATCGTGATGAAGCAGAGCTATGAAGTGACGGACCCGACGATCGATTCGCAGATCGTCAACCTGAAGAACAGCGGCGCCAACGTCTTCTTCAACATCACCATCCCGAAGTTTGCCGTGCAGGCCATCAAGAAATCGAACGACATCGGCTGGAAGCCGCTGCACTTCCTGAACAACGTGTCTTCCTCGCTCGGGACCGTCCTCAAGCCGGCAGGGCTCGAGGCCTCCAGGGGCCTCATCACGGCGCTCTACATGAAGGAGGTCACCGACCCGCAGTGGAAGAACGACAAGGCCTACCTCGACTGGGTCGCGTGGATGAAGAAGTATTATCCCGAAGGCGCCCTCGACGACCAATTCAATGCCTACGGCTACGTCGTTGCCATCCTCGCGGCGCACACGATCAAGCAGTGCGGCAACGACCTCTCGCGCGAGAACGTCATGCGCCAGGCGGCCAGTATCAAGAACCTCGATCTGCCGCTCTTGCTGCCCGGGATCAAGATCAACACGAGCCCGACCGACTTCGCGCCCATCGAGCAGGAGCAGCTCGCCAAGTTCGACGGCGAGCGCTGGGCGCTCTTCGGCGAGCTCATTGACGCCGTGAGAAAGTAAGCGGACGGCCCGGACGTTAAGCGCAACGGCCGGCGGGGTGTTCCCCGCCGGCCGTTGTGTGCTTTGGGTCTAAGAGGCTACTGGCCCTGGGCCAGACCTGGAGCCAGGCTCGGCGCCTGGCTAGGGCCCGGCAAGTCGACCGAATGAAGCTCGGACGCCGGCGCGGACGTGGCCCCGGTGGGCAGATCGGGCGAGCCCTCGAAGCCGCCGGGGTGGGGCTGCCAGCAGATCTGGGGCACCCCGTCCACGATCCCGCAGGGCGTGCCGTAGGGCAGCGCGATGCCTGTCTTCGTATCCGTGCCCGAGCCGATGGTGATCGCAGTGATGGCACCGGTGACGAGCTGGAAGCCGCCAATCATGAGACTCAGCGTTATGGGATCGAGCTGAGCGCGGGCGGGAGCAGCCAGCGAGAGCAGGAGCGCCGCCCCGACCACGAAGCCCACCAGCCGGCGAAGGGTACCCAGACGCTTCATGCGCCTACTATACCCCCATCCCCCCAAAAGGCTACAAGGTCAAGACCGGCAGGCCCCCAGATCCGGTCTCAGCGGCCCGCGCCTCCCTTGACGCGCTCGTGAGGGTGGGAGCACTATCGCCCGCATGGCCGGCTTCCCGGCCGGGAAGCGGTCCCGAAGCGAAGTAGCCGCGCGCTGCGGCGGGAGGCGGCGATGGGAGAGGTCCTCGGACTCGGTCTGACGCACTACCCAGGCCTCATCGTGCCCGACGAGGCGATGGGAAGCCTCGTGCTCCGCACGATCGCGAGCGGCAAGGTACCCGCGGCGCTGCGGGACGCGGCGGCGTGGCCCGAGCCCATGCGGCGGGAGTGGGCCGGCGATCAGGGCGCGGCCGCGGCCGCAGAGCACCGCCGGCGGCTGGTCGAGGGCTTCCGCGCCGTGCGCAAGGCGCTCGACGACTTCGCGCCGGACTTCGTCGTCATCTTCGGCGACGACCAGTACGAGAATTTCCGCGAGGACATGATCCCGCCCTTCTGTGTCTTCGCCGTGCCCGAAATGGTCAGCCGGCCCTTCGCGCGCGCGAGCGCCTTCTTCCCCAGCCTCAACGTCTGGGGCGAGGCCAAGGACAAGGAGTTCCGCGCTGTCGGGCACCCGGCAGGCGCCAAGCACCTGATCGCGCGCCTGATGGCCGAGGGCTTCGACCTGGCGTACGCCTACACGCTGCGCCACGAGATAGGGCTCGCGCACGCCTTCATCAACACGCTCCTGTATCTCGACTACGACCGGCAGGGCTTCCCGTATCCGGTGGTCCCGTTCCACGTGAACTGCTACGGGTCGTCCATCGTCAGGAACCGCGGAGGCATCGGGACCGCGAGCGAAACGGGGGGCGACGCGGCGGCCGACCCGCCCGGCCCGACGGCGGCGCGCTGCTTCGCCCTGGGCGCCGCGACGGCGCGCGCGCTGGAGACAAGCCCGTGGCGGGTGGCGCTCATCGCCTCCTCGAGCTGGTCGCACGCCTTCCTGACTCCGCGGACGGGATATCTCCATCCCGACATCGAGGCCGATCGCGCGCGCTTCGCCGAGCTGCGCGACGGCCGCCTCGACCGCTGGCGCGACCTCGGGTGGGCGGAGATCGAGGCATCCGGCCAGCACGAGCTGCTCAACTGGATCTGCCTTGCCGGGGCCATGCACGCGCTCGGCCGCCGCGCCAGGATCGTGGACTGGGTGGAGACCTACGTGTTCAACTCGAGCAAGTGCTTCGCGGTCTTCCCATGCTCGTGACGCTCGACGACGTCAGGGTGATGTTCGTGGTGTCCCCAAGCGGACCCCAGGGCGCCGGCAGGGCCTTCGACAGGCTGGAAGCGAGTCTCCCGAGCCTCAAGGGGAGGAGATTCTACGGCACCATGCTGAACGGCGAGTATCGGGCGTGCGTGGCGATCGAGGCCCAGGACGCGCCGGCCGCGATGGGTCTGGAGACGTGGACGATTCCGGGCGGCGTCTACGCGCGCCGGAAGCTGGAACGCTGGCAGGAGCGCACGGCCGAGATCGGCCAGATCTTCTGCGCCCTGGCCGCGGAGTACCCTCGAGACCCGGTGCGCCCGAATGTCGAGTTTTACCGAAGCCAGAAGGAGCTGCTGCTCTTCATGGCCGTCGCGAGCCGCGCAGACGGCCGAGATCCGGTCCCTTAGTCGGCGCTTACACGTTCCCGTCCCCGCCCGGAGCGCTTGCGGTGGGCCGGGCTACGGCCTATCCTCGGGGCACCCATGGTCAAGGTGATCACGTTCCTCAAGCGGAAGGGCGGGATGCCGGTGGAGGAGTTCCAGAGCTACTGGCGCAACCGGCATCCGGAAGTCGTGACGCGGCTCCCGGGCGTGCGCCGGTACCTCCAGTCCCACGCGCTTCTCTCCGACTACGCACACGGTGACCCGATCTACGACGGGATCGCCGAGGTCTGGGCCGACGACACCGCCGCCCTCCGCGGGATGACCCAGAGCCCGGCGCACCCAGCCCTCCAGGCCGACGAGGCGCGCTTCATCGACCGCGCGAGTATGGGCGTGATCATCACCGAGGATCATGTGATCAAGGACGGCGCCGTGCCGCCGGACGCCGTGAAGCGTGTCACCTTCCTCACCCGCAAGCCCGGTCTCTCCGTCGAGGCGTTCCAACGGCACTGGCTCACGGTACACGGGCCCATCGCCGCGGCGCTGCCCGGCCTCAGGCGCCATGTCCAGAGCCACACGCGCCCCTCCGCGTACGGCGCGGGCCGCGTCCCCGCCTACGACGGCGTGGTGCTCACGTGGTTCGACTCGACGGAGGCGATCCGCGACGCGGCAGCCGCCCCCGAATACGCGCGCGTTCTCGCCGACGCCGGGAACTTCCTCGTGCCCGGCCAGGAACCCTCCATCGTCACCCGCGAGCACGTCATCGTCGCGTAGCGCCGACTGCCCGCCGCTCAGGCGGGCCGCGGGCTTGCGATCTTCCGACCGCTGGTCCTGCACCCTCCGCGTTGAAGCGCGCATCTGAGGGCGGTCCAGACGCTTCGCTGAGGCGGACGGAGCGACGCCAGCACCACCCGCCGGGCCGCGTCGGCGTGGAGCTCGGCCAGCCGTGCCTTCGTGATCACTTCCAGCGCGTAGAGGTTGATATCCACGATTCTCTCCTTCTCTGTCAGGCGGCCAGCGGCCTGTCGGTCGCGGCCTGCGGGGGAGCTTCGAGCTGCGAGGGCCGCGGCCGAACGCCGAACGTGCCGGGTCTCAGCACGATCTCGAGGCGCTCCGCCGCCTTCTCCGCGGCGAAGTGGCGCGCGGTCACACGCAGGAGGGTCGTCACGAGTGCCGGCTGGTCGAGCGGCACGGCCATGGACACCCGCCAGCCGCCGCCGGGCCGCCGGCTCACTACGGGCGCCGCCACGGCGCCGAGCTCCCAGTGGATCGCGTCGGTGAGCATGATCTGCTGGTCCCGCTGGAGATCCCGACGATCCTGCCGCCGCTCGACGAGTCTGAGCAGCGCGCTCACTGCAACGAACGGAATCGCTACCATTACAAAGATCCCGACCAGGGTTGTCATGTGCTCCCTCCTTGTGCTCACTAAGACACCGGAGGGCCGCGCGCGTGAAACGCGCGTCGACTGACTTAGCGCGATGCCGAACCGGGCGCAGGTCGGCGAGAAGGGTCCAGATGCGAGGCGGCGCCCCGCTGTTCGAGTTGAACGACGGCGGATGCCGTCGTGAGACGAGGGCTGAATCGGTCCGCACGCGAGGCGTACTCCTGTACGTTGAGCGTGCGGCCGAGGGCGCCAACGAAGC
>JACORX010000246.1 GCA_016179165.1 Candidatus Rokuibacteriota bacterium
GGTCCGATGAGCCACGACCGGCTTCGGGTCTTCCTGGAAGTTGTCGGGGGGCAGCGAGTGATCTTCAGGGCCCACGAACGTGGTGAAGAACCGCCACGTCCGGCGCGCGATCAACCGGAGGGCGCGCGCGTCGGCCGCGGACAGCGATGAGGTCCCAGCGGCGAGCCCGGGCGAGCTGACCCATCGCGCCACCGCAGGGGAGGCTATGCACAGCAGCAGAAAGGGCACCACTGCGGCCAAGACATCGGGCCGCCGCCAGCCGACGATGGCCGCTGCGCACAGAGCGAGAGCAAGCCCCCCGCCCATTCGGCGATAAAAGCCCCAGAGACCGAGCCCGAGTCCGGACCTTGCCTGTGCCGCGGTGACCCACTCCAACCGATGGCGATGCGTCACATATACGCGAACGAGCGTCCGCGCGATCGCGTCACTCATCAGCCAGGCCTGATGCGCCAGCATGGTGATCACGAACGCGGTCTGCGAGACGGCATGGAGGAGGTCTCGACCGATCGCGCGCAGATGGCTGCGCTTGGAGATGCCGCGCCCCCGGGGAATCAGCCCGTTGAGGACCGGCACGAGCGTCGGGACCACGATCGTGGCGAGGACGAACGCGGTCCACGTCGCCGGTGACGTGCCCAGCATGGCCCACGCGGCAACCAATGTGAGGAAAGCGGTCGGGGCCGACAGGGTGCGGCGCAGATTGTCTGCCATCTTCCAGCGGCCGATCAGCGGGATCCGCGCTCGCAGGATCCATGGCAGCAGCTGCCAGTCGCCACGCGCCCATCGATGCTGGCGGGCCGCGGCGACGCCGTAGTGCGACGGCGCGCTCTCGAACAGCTCGACGTCGGTGACTAGGCCCGCGCGCGCGAACAGGCCCTCGAAGAGGTCGTGGCTCAGGAGGGCGTTCTCCGGCACCCGCCCGGCCAGGGCCGACTCGAACGCGTCCACGTCGTAGATCCCCTTGCCGGTGTAGGAGCCCTCCCCGAAAAGGTCCTGGTAGACGTCGGACACGGCCGCCGCGTACGGGTCGATGCCGGACTGACCTGACGAGAGCTGCTGGAAGATGGAACCCTGGCGCCCCGGCAGCGGCGGCGTGACCCGGGGCTGCAGCACGCCGTAGCCTTGGACGACGCGACCCGTCTTTGGATCAAGCCTCGGCCGATTAAGCGGATGCGCCATCGTGCCGACCAGCCGGTTGACGGCGCCTCGCGGCAGACGTGTGTCCGCGTCGAGGGTGATGACGTAGCGGACGTCTCGTGGCGCCGCGGCGGCGGGACTCGGAACCGGCAGAAAGGAGGTATCGGTGGCACCCCGAAGCAGTCGGTTCAGCTCGTGAAGCTTCCCACGCTTGCGTTCCCACCCCATCCAGACCTGCTCGCGCTCGTTCCACAGCCGGCAGCGATGGAAGAGCAGGAATCGGTCGCCCCCATCCGCGGTCGTCCCATGGCGCTGGTTCAGCCCCGCGATGCTCTCGCGCGCTGCTGCCAGAAGATCCTCGTCAGCCGGCATGGTTTCCGCGGGCGCGTCCGTCCAATCGGAGAGGACAGCGAAGCAAAGGTCGCCGTCCGAGTTCGCCAGGTAGTGCACTTCCAGCCGCTCCATTTGCTCGTCGATCTCGGGGCGGGCGCTCAGCAGTGTCGGGATGACGATCATGGTGCGCAGGCCCGGCGGGACACCATCACGGAGCTCGAACCGCGGCAGCGAGCTCGGCTTGACCACAATCGCGACGAAGCGATTCACGAGCGCTATCGCCAGATCCGAAGCAGGGATGACGGCCAGGAGCCCGACCACGAGAAGGGCCGTCGGCCCGCCCCCGCATGCCCAGGCGGCCAGGAGGGGCAGCGCGAGAACGCACAGGGTGAGGAGAGCATTCGTGCCGAGATACCCGAAGGTTGCCGTCGCGATATATGCGCGAAGCAGCCGCCGCGGCATGGAGATCCGGAAGGCGAGTGTAGCTTCCAAGGCCGGGCGCCCGCCCCCGACGAGATAGAACCCGGGATCATTCCGGCGGCCATCGCGCACCTCGCTTCGCGCCGCCTGGGCGATCGCCTCACGGGCAACGTCGAGCTCAGCGCGGCTCGATCCTCTCGCGAGCTCCTCGATTGCGTGCCGGTAGCTGTCGCGCGTCGCGAAGTCCATCGCGGCATAGTTGACGTCCGCCTGGAGCACTCGGTCGACCAGGCTGACGCTCTCGAAGAACTCCGTCCAGTCGAGCGCGGACATCAAGCCCATGCTCATGATCACGTTCCGGACGGTGACGTTCATCGCGGCCTGCCGCTGGTGTTCGACCCGCACGATGTCGTCGGACGTCGTCCCCTGGGCCGCCAGGCGCTGGTCCAGCCACTGGAGGGCGGGCGTGACCGCCGGATCCTGATCGCGGAGCCGCCGGACGAGCTGCACCGCGAAGGCGGTCACCAGCGGGCCATCCTCGAAGCGCCAGAGGCCCCACTCCGTCGGCGTGGAGGGGACGCCGCCGAGTCCGAGGAGATCGTCCGCCAGCGCGTCGGCCTCCTCTCGTGCCGCGCGCCCGCGCACGATGCTCTCCGCGAGCCGCCGGAGATTTTCCACCAGCACGACCCGCAGGGTGATCGCAACCGCCCAGAGCTCGCCGATGGTCAGCGGCTGGACGCGCTGGTAGGCGTGCACGAATCGGCGGAGAAGGTCCGGATCGAAGCGACTATCCGTGTGCGCGACGAAGGCCCAGGCGATGCCGTAGACGCGCGGATAGCCGGCGAAAGGGCCGCCCGCCAGCTTGGGCAACTCGCGATAGAAGCCCGGCGGCAGGTCGTCTCGGATCTCGCGCAGCTGCTCGTCCACGATGTGAAAGTTGTCGACGAGCCATTCCGCCGCCGGCACGATCGAGCGCTCTTCACGGATCGCCTTGGCGACCGCGCGATACGTCTCCCGCAGCACGCGCCCGTTGTCCTGGACGCGCGGGAGCAGTGGACGTCCCCTGGCGGGTCCGCTGAGGACGGGCTGGGCGGCCGCCAGGCTCTCGGCGTGCTGCTCGAAGCGCTCGACACCAAAGAGCTCCGCTCGGATCGGCTCTTCGAGCGTCTCGGGGGTCAGCTCCGTCGATGGATGCGCGGCAGCCATGGGTCTCCCTGTCGAGCCCTCTACGTGAGCCGCGAGGAACGGTGGCGGCGCCCAAGGGCGACCGTGAACCGCACGGGAATTCGAGAGGGTGGCGGGGGCGCCCGGCCCCGCTCAGCGCGTCTTCGAGGTGGTGTCAGTGTACAGGAAGCCTCTGACCGCGGCGGGTCGAAACTACGATCACCGCCGGGATAGAGAATCCAGCTACTTCACGCGGGCCGGAACTTCCAGAAGTAGCTGATGAAGCCCTCGCCCTCGTGGAACCGGCGGAAGCAGAGCTCCACGGGCATCTCGAAGCCGACCGTCGCGGGATCGCAGTCGGTCAGCTGGCCGTAGAAGCGGCCGCCGCCCTCGAGGTCCGCCGAGACCATCACGGTCGGCGGGTCGGGGTTGGGCACGAGGTGGTCCTTCGTGAACGTGAAGACCTTCCCGCGCCGCGAGATCTTGTAGTCGGCGAGCTTCTTCGACGAGCACTGCCAGCAGAGATGCCGGCGCGGGTAGGAGACGGCGCCGCAGTCCCCGCACTTCTGGCCGTAGAGCCGCATGTCCTGCTTCTCCTCGCGCACGGCTGTGGGCACGCTCGCGAAGGCGCGGATGACCTCCGTCTCGACGTGACGGCGGAAGTTGAGGAGCTTGCCGTAGTGCGGGAGCGGCACGCCGCCGGAGAGCTGGGCCGAGACCGGCCGGTGGATGGCGGCCCTCGCCAGCACATCGGTGCACTGGAAGAGGAGCGCCTCGGCGCCGCTGCCGTAGGAAACCACGAGGACCTGGTCGCCCGGCTTGGATTCCTCCAGCGCCGCCGCCAGGCCGAGGAGACACGAGGCCGAGCCGGTATTGCCGGCGCGCCCGATGACGGACTCCTTCGGTATGGCGGATTCCGGCAGCTTCAGCTGCTTGAGGACAGCCGCATGAGTGCGCGCGTCGGGGGCGTAGAGGACGACCTTGGCGATGTCCTCGCGCTTCCGTCCGGTCGCCTTCAGCACGCCCTCCACCGCTTCGGCGATGTGCTTGTCGAGACCGTAGGCCTTGACGAAGGTCGCGTCGGGCAGGACAGTCAGGTAGCGGTCGCCCTGAAGA
>JACORX010000253.1 GCA_016179165.1 Candidatus Rokuibacteriota bacterium
GAGCCCTTCCTCGTCGCCTCCACGCTCGCCCTCGTCGTCGCCCAACGGCTCACGCGGCGCGTCTGCGTCACCTGCCGCGAGAGCGTCACGCCCGATCCGGCCGTGCTCGGCACGCTGCGGGCGCGTCCCGACTTCGACCGGACGGTGCGCGTGCTGCACGCGGAAGGCGTCCTCGGCGCGAGCGACGACCCCCTGTCCGACGTTCGGTACAACCGCGGCACGGGGTGCGCGCAGAGCAACGGGAGCGGGTTCCGCGGACGCCTCGGTGTCTTCGAGATCTTCGAGATCGGCGACCGGATCCGCGCGATGATCATGGAGCGCCGCGACGCGTCGGCGATCCACGCCGAGGCGATCGCGAGCGGAATGAAGACGATGTTCGAGGACGGCCTCGCGAAGGCGCTCCTGGGCGACACCACCCTCGAGGAGGTCTTTCGCGTCGCCCTCTGACCATCTCGCCCGAGAGCTGAACCGGCGCGCGGCCGGCTAGGGGGACGTCCGCGAGGACCGGCTGGGTGAGCGCGCCTCGCCTGCTCGCCCACCGCGCCAGCCGACCCGTGATCGGCCGCAAGATCAACACGACGAGGCCGATGAAGCCCGGGGGGCACGGTCGTGCACACCGCCCCGGCGACCTGCGCGTGCACGACGCTCGAGACGAAGGCGAGCAGGCACCAGGCGGTGACGTCATCGACCGCCGCGCGGGTGAGCGCGATGCCGCCGATCCGGCTCCACACCCCTTGGGGGTACCCCCTTGAACTTCGCGGGGGTCGCTGTCTCGCTCATTATTCTTGGAGGTGGCCGACCGATGTCCCCGTACCCTATCTGTAGTGATCGACTCACCACAGGCTCACAAGCAGTGGCGTAATAGCCGCGGGTTGGGCCGCGTCGTCTCGACGCTCCTCTTCTGTCTGCTGTCGCTGGGGGCGGCCCGGGTGCCCGCGGTGGCCTTCGACCTGGGCGAGTGGATCCCCGGACTCACGCTGAGCCCCTTCTTCAGCGAGTATTCAATCCCCAATTGGCCCCTAGGAGTCCAACAATGACGCGCTGCTTCCGCTGGCTGGTTACCCTGCCGACCGTGACTCTTCTGCTCTGGTCCCTGTCGGTGTCGCCCATCCGGGCCCAAAACCCGGATAGCAAGAACTTCATAGTCGGTCCGGAAGATGTCCTGGAGGTCCTGGTCTGGGACAACAAGGATCTAAACCAGATCGTCTTCGTACGACCGGACGGAAAGGCCTCGCTCCCCCTCGTCGGCGAGATCCAGGCGGCCGGCAAAACCGTGCAGGAGCTGCAGAACTATTTGGCCGCCGTCTACGCCAAGACGATCAAGAGCGCTGCCGTGACCGTCATTATCAAAGAGATCAAGAGCAGACCGGTTTATTTTGTGGGCGGCTTCGGAAAGCCCGGGGTCATCCAGCCCGGGGTCATCCAGCTCACGCGCGACCTGACACTGATCCAGGCGATCGCTCTCGTCGGGGGGCTGACGCCGAGTGCCGATCCGGAAAAGGGCTTCGTGCTCCGGAAAGAGAAAGTCATCCCCGTCGACTTCACCAAGCTCATGCAGACGGGGGACCTGAGTCAGAATCTCAAGCTCGAGCCGGGCGACTCGGTGGTGGCGCCACTCGCCGATCTCGTCTACGTGCAGGGCGAGGTCAAGACACCGGGAGCGGTCAAGTACATGCAGGACTTGACCGTTCTCATGGCCATCAGCCAGGTGGGAGGCTTCACGCCGCGGGCCGCCGGAGGCCGGGTGGACATCCTCCGTGGGAAAGGGGAAAAGAAGGAACGGATCCGGGTAGACGTTGACAAAGTGAGTCGGGCTCCGGAGGAGAATCCCGACGTCCTGCTCAAACCCAACGACATCGTTCTTGTGCCCCAACGACTCTTTTAGCCGAGACGGGGCTTCTAGAGGGGAGGTGCCACCGGGACGGCTCCTTCCCGTGCTGGTTCTTTCGCTGTCGGCTCTCCTCCTCTGGCCCCTCTTCGGCCTCGGCTCAGGAGCCTCGGGCCAGGTTCCGCCCCCTGCCTCGACTGAAGGGTCGCCTTTCCTTGTTCCCCAGTACTCATCCCAGTATCCCCCAGCGCTTCAGTATCCCCAGCCGCTGACTCAGGGGTGGCCGACGCAGGCCGGCCCTGCCGGCCCGGGAGGAGGGTACACACTCCCCCCCTGGACTGCTCCGGCCGCCCCACCTCCATCTCAAATCCACCTGCCGGACGCGCCTCCGAGCGTCCTCCAGAAACTGGAGGGCCGACGGTTCTTCGAGGTCGACTTCAACCCGGACGTGACTGAAACGTGGACCGACAACTTCGACCTGGTCCCCTCGAACAAGCAGCAGAATTTCCGGACCACTCTGGGCCTGGGGACCACCGTGCTGATCAGCGGAGCCGACACCCAGGGGAGCATCGCAGGCCAACCCGGGCTCACGTACGATAGCGCGGACGCGTCGGTGGGGGTGAAGCTCCTCCCGAGAGTCAACGCCGCGTTCCAGCAGAGCCTGAGCCCGAGGCTCACCCTCAACGCCACGGACGTGTACACCCGGAACGACCAGCCCGCCCAAACCAACTCCTTCGGATTGAACGCGCAGCGGCAGACCTTCTCGAGCAACACCTTTGGCCTGTCCGCCGACTGGCTGATGGATCTGGTCGCAACCCAAGGCTACTTTTGGAACTCGTACTTCACGACAAACGACACCACAACGGTCGCCAACACCCTCGGGGCCAATGCCAGCACAGGGATCGGCCCCCTCAACACGGTGCGGGTGGGTTACGAGTTCAGCGACAGCAACACAACGGGCAGCAACTCGGGGAACTCCACAGTGGGCGCCACGTCGGGCTACGGCACCTCGAATACCGTCTACGGATCACTCAGCCGCCAGACCGGTCAGCATTCCACGGCCGGCATCTCCGGCGCCTATACGCTGCTGTCGGTCGATGACGCGCGGGTCTGGAACGTGTCGCTGTTCGCGTCGCATGGCGTGCCCCCGGGCCTCTCACTGTCGGCCAGCCTCGGCTACAGCTTCCTGAGATCGGATGCCGAGCCCAACACCGGGATAGTCACCACCAATTCGACCCTGAGCTACACGTTCACGCGCGCGGTCATCTCCGTCTCCGCTTTTCGCGACTACCGCAACACCGGCAACGGGGGGCAGAACTTCGGCGTCGTCCAGACCTCGGGCTATGCGGGGAGCTTTCTCTACACGTTCACCCCGTCGACGACGGTCAATGTCCAGGCACGCTACATCACCAACGGGACCACCGGGATCGGCAACGACGCCTCCACACCGTCCGTCAGCATCCTCACCGCAGGCGCAGGGCTCAGGTGGCAGATCCTCGGTTGGCTTTCGAGCAGCTTGCAGTACACCCACACCGTGCAGAGCTCCCGGAGCAACTTCGCCGCTGGGAGCGGCGGGATCCTCCAGGATGGCGATTACACCCAGAATGAAGTGTCTTTCAGCCTGATCGCAAACTTTTAGACGCCCTCCTCGAGCTTGATCGAGCCTTGAGCCGCTCCCTGCAGGTTGTCAGCCAGCTTCGCCGCGTGGGCAACATAGAAGGGGACCTTCAGGCCGCTGAACGCCCTCTGCGCGGCAGCCAGATGGGTCGCCGCCGCATCGGGCCGGCTCGATGCGCTGGCCGTCACGGCCAGGTCGAGCAGGGTGCGGGCGCCCTCGTAAGCCGCTCCGATGGATTGAAAAGCCTGCCGGGCCGCCTCCAAATGGTGTTCCGCCTCCGCGAGGACGCCCCTGACCCGGGCGATGCGCCCGAGCGCGCGCCGGGCCAGCGCCGCGGCGAACGGGAAACCAAGCTCATCACTCAGGGCTAGTCCCTCCTCGGCCAGCTCCAGTGCCCGCTCCTCGTGCCCTCGCCCCAGGAGGGCATCGCTCAGCCAGGCGCAGACCAATGCGTGGAATGGTCTGCACTTCCACCCGAGGAATTTGTCATAGGCCTGTACCAAAACGTCGGCCGCTTGCTCCGGATCTTCCATCTCGAGGCAGGCGGCCCCCAGCCAGGCCTGAGCGACAGCCCTGGCCAAGGGGTCGGGCGCTAGTTCGACCGCGCGCCGGCAGGCCGCGATGCCTGCCTCCCGGTCTCCGCGGAGCGCGTGGGCCCACCCTTTCGCGAACTCGGTGAAACACTCGAGCCGAGGATCACCCGTCTCTCGCGCGGCCTCCCACGCCGCCTCCTCCACCTCGATTGCGCCCTCGAGATTTCCGGCGGCGATGTGGTTCATGCCTATCCCCCACATCGCCTGGCCTGTCCACCACCGCTCGCGCGGCTTGCGAAGCCGGGCGACCGCCGCCCGGCCTTCCTCGATCCCCTCGCCGAACCGTCCTGCCCAGAAGCAGTCCAGCGCGAGCCCGTGGCTCGCCATTGCGAGCGTGGTCGCATCCCCGGAGCGGGCGGACTCCGCCGCCGCCCGCCGGAGCCAGACCGCAGCCGAGCCCGGCTCTCCCAACAGGCCGTACGCACCGGCGAGCGCCAGGAAGAAGGGTCCGGCGAGCCGCGGGTCCTTGAGGGCCTCAAAGCAGTGCAGGTGGCGAAGCAGCAGGCCTCGGGCTTCCTCGATCCGGCCAAGCTTCAAGAGGGGATGAGCCTGGTGGGTCACGAGACCCACCAGGAGCCGGTCGCGCTGAGCGCCCGCCGGCAGACGCGCCGCGTCCTCCAGTGCATGATCAAGGATCGCCACGGTGTCGCCGAGGGTGCGGTTCCGACCCGTCGTCTGGATCAAGTGCGGCAGGTAGGCGTTCGCCTTCGCCGAATCGGCGCTCCTGCCGTAGTGGTAGGCGAGGAGCTCGTACACCTCTTGGAGCCTGCCGGCATGCAGCGCCTCAAGGGCCGCACCCACGGCCGCGTGGAGCGTCCGCCGCTCCTCGACAGGGAGGGATTCGTAGACGGCACGGCGCATGAGTGGGTGATTGCACTGCAGCACGGTCTCTCCGTGCCGGCTCTCCTCGTGGAGGAGGTCGTGCTTCCGAACCTCGGCGAGGAGAGGGGCGAGGCCTCGTGGCCTGCCCAGCACGTGTTCGACCAGACGCACCGGAGCCCAGTCGCCGATGACCGAGACGATCATCAGCAGCCGGCGGGCTCCGGCGCTCAGGCGGCTCATCCGCGGCAGCAGAGCCCGTTGGATGGCATCCGTCACTCTGATCTCGTCCCCCGCCCCACCCTGCTTCTCGACAGCGTCCCGAGCGAGCTCTTCAAGAAAGAACGGGTTCCCGCTCGCATTGTCCAGGATTCGGTGGATCAGGCCATTCGACTGCTGCTCCGCCGGCAGAAGGGAGTGCAGGAGTCCGAAGCTGCTCACGCGCGAGAGCGGCTGTAGGCCGAACTGGGTTACGTCCGTCCTGTCGCCCCACGGGAGCCGGTACCCGGGCCGATATGTTGTCAGCAGGAAAATTCGGGATCTGGGCAGCTCCTGGCTGACAGAGAACAGGAACTCTTCCGCAGTTCTTCCGGCCACGTGCAGGTCGTCGATGGCAATGACCAGCGGCGCACGCCGGCTGCATTCGACCGCAAACCGGCGCAGCATCTCAATGGTCCGGGCCCTGATCGCTTCGCGGCTGACCCCGGCCAGCCGTTCCGCGCCGGCCGAGACACCTGCGGCAGACAAGAGGTACGGGGCCCACTCGTCTGGATCGAGGCCTGCGTCCTCGACCCCATGGCGGACCTTCTCGCAGATGGTGCCGCCGCTGTCGCCCTCCGCAATCCCGTAGGCCTGCTGCAGGATCTGGGTCATGGCGTCGTTGACCATGGCGCCGTTGGAGGGGACGCATTCCACGGCGCGATAGACGAAGCCCCTCTGGACCGCACGCTGCTGGAACTCGCGCAGCAGTCGGGACTTGCCAATCCCAGCCTCCCCCACGATCCCGACCGCCCGCCCTTGGCCCTGCTCGACCTGATCGAGCAGGGCATCGAGCATTGTGATCTCCCGCTCCCGGCCCACATAGGGCGCGAGCGGCCGGCTGGGCGCATGGCATTCCGCCCGCCGACGGCCGACGAGTCGGTACAGCGGATCGCGACCATCTCCCGGAGCCGTGGCGGGTTCGAGATCGAACTGTGCGGGGAGCAAACGGGCCACGTCGGCAGCGACGAGGATGGCCTGGGGCTCCGAACGATCGAGCACAATCCCGAGCGCCGCCAATCCCGGCCGTTGTCGCCTCCCGGTCGTCCCCGACGTACCGTCCCCAGCCCGGACCCCCGCCGGGGACGCGTGGATGGCGAGCTGCACCGTGAACGGCCTGGAGCCGGCCTGGTACCCGTCCACCCCCGCTTTCTGCACGGCAAGGGCTGCGTTAGCTGCGCATGAGGGCCAGTCCTCCATGGAGTCATCAAAGCCGAACCTGGCAAGCAGTTCGACGCCGGTCATCGCCTCAACCCGCCCACCGAAGCGCCGCACCTTGTCGGCGACGCTCTCCAGGACTCGGCTGACCTGGCCGGGATCAGCGCCCACCTGCGATACCGAAGCACCCAGGTAGACCCCCCGACGAGGCTGCCAGGCGCCATCTGTCCATCCAGGTGCGCCGGGCCCGACCTTCCTCGACCTCTCACCAACCTTGCCGGGCGGTTTCCTTCCCGGATCGAGGACCGCCCCGGCTTTCCCCGGGTAAAGCTCGAGCTTGGCGATCCGGTAGCGGAGGGTGTTGCGGGGCAATCCCAGGCGAACAGCCGCGAGGGAGACGTTCCAGCCCGACTCCCGGAGAGCCACACGCAGCTTCTCCCGCTCGAAACCCTCGACCGAGACCTTCAGATACGACCGTTCCGGCTCGCGAACCCCCTTCGCGGGCCTGGCAGCCGGCTGCAGGCCGAGGAGGTCGGGTGTGATGACCGGCGCGTCTCCCGATAGCAGGGCGACGCGTTCGAGCATGTTCGCCAGCTCCCGGACATTGCCCGGCCAGGCATAGGCCAGGAGGGCCGCCTGTGCCTCTGCTGTCAGCACTTTCAGGGGCAGATGGTATTCGGCGCACGCTCGTCCGAGGTAGTGCCCTGCCAGCAGCAGGATATCGCCCCCACGCTCGCGCAGCGGTGGCATGAAAAGCGTCATGGCTGCCAGCCGGTGGTACAGATCCTCGCGGAAGCTGCCCTCGCGCGTGGCCGTGGCCAGGTCCACGTTCGTGGCGGCGATGACCCAGAGATCCAGCACGTCTACGTGCGTGCTCCCGAGCCGCCGGACCCCACGCTCCTCCACCACCTTGAGAAGCTTCGCCTGAAAGGTCCTGGGCAGCAGTCCCACCTCGTCGAGGAAGATCGAGCCGCCGCTGGCGGCATGGAAGAGGCCGAGCTTGGGCTGCTTGGCGTCGGTGAAAGCTCCGCGCTCGAATCCAAAGAGCTCGGATTCCAGGAGCGTCTCGGGAATGGTCAGGCAATCTACGTCGACGAACGGCTGGCTCGACCGCGCGCTCGCATTGTGGACAGCCCGTGCGAGGAGGCCCTTACCTGTCCCCGTCTCACCCTGGAGGAGCAGCGTCGGCAGTCGCGGTGAGCGCGACTGCCGGCCGAGGAGGTGGATGATCTGCTGTCGCAGCAGGAGCATCCCAGGGCTCTCTCCGATCAAATCCTTCAGTCCAACGGCCCGAGGATCCCGTAGCCGACCCGCCTCCGTCGCGCCCATCTCTGCTCCTCTGGCTTCGCCCTATGTACGCCGCCCTTGAGTGCGGATATCAGGATGAGCATCAGATGTTATTCGATGCGTCTCGGGTCTTCAATGACTCATGACGAATTTCCGGTCACCAAGACCGATTACAAGCAGTTCTGACGAAAATTCGCCGCGTGCGTGCTTGTCCTCTCCGGCAAGCGGCTGCCAATTATTGTCGCAGATGGCATCAATTCTTGTCGCAGGTGGCAAAATCACCGACCGCGAAGCCCGACTGCCCGAGTCTCTCATTTCTTGGCCTCCAGAAACTGCCGGTGGGAGGAACCCTGGGACCAGGCCACTTTGTGTAGTGGCAACGGCCAATCGGAGTGGGGGGCGGGTTGACAGAGACAATGCGAAAAACCTTACACAGTGGGCGTCGCTTCACTTTGGAGAACCAAGAACTTTCCTGCTGAGAATCATCTCCTAACGACTTGAAAACCTTGGCGTTCCAGGCAATTCTCCAAGCTTGTCGGCCCAGCTGGACTCTTCAGTACTCAACACGTAGGTATTCCAGATGGCCTGTTCCTTGCTGTCTGTGAAGCAATGTGAACACAGATCGCAACGGCGAGTACATGTGCGGGCCCGTAACTGGAAGCCGGTGCCCTTCCAGCAGCATTCGCTTGAATCGCCCCGGGCGCACGCCACGATAGGACGGGACCAAATGAAGAAACGGTTTGTGCTCGTCGTGGAAACCGACCCGGTCGCCCGGCGCCGTCTCACCAGCCTCCTGGCGACCTGGGGGTACGAGCCGGTGGTGGCCAGCTCAGTGGACGAAGCGCTTGCCATCCTCGGTCACAACCACTTCCTCTTCAGCCTGCTCGACCTCGACCTCGATGGCGCCGACGGGAACGATCTCCTCAAGCGGCTCCGTGTCCAGGGGGGCGACCCCGGCGCGATCATCGTGATCACCAACGGAAGTGGTCTCCACGGTGCCGCGGAAGCGGCGGCCCTGGGTGCAGACGATTTCGTCCAGAAGCCCTTCGCCCCGGAGGAGCTCGAGAGCGCCATCAAGAACGCGCTGGAGCGGCCGCGGCGGGGCTGGGGGCGCGCAGTCGAGGACGATCCGCAGCGCAGGCTCCAGGAGGAGCTAGCCCTCTGGCGCAGCGCCGGAATGCAGGAGGTCCGACACATCATCGACCAGGCAGCGCGCGCGGATGTCCCAGTCCTCATCTGCGGCGAGACCGGCACCGGCAAGGACCTGGTCGCCCGCGGGATTCACCAGCTGGGGGTCCGGCAGGACAGCCCGTTCGTCAAGGTCAACTGCGCGGCGCTGCCCCGGGAACTGCTCGAGAGCGAGCTGTTCGGCCACGAGCGCGGGGCCTTCACC
>JACORX010000263.1 GCA_016179165.1 Candidatus Rokuibacteriota bacterium
AGCTCCGCCAGCTCGGAGAGCTCCGGCGAGCCGTCCGACGAGATGACGCCGCCGCCCACGTAGAACACGGGGCGCTTGGCCCGCACGATGGCGCGCGCGGCCTTCTTGATCTGCCCCGGGTGGCCGTCGTAGGTCGGGTTGTAGGAGCGCAGGTGCACGCTCTCGGGGTACTCGAAGGGCCACTCATTGACCAGGATGTCCTTGGGCAGGTCCACGTGCACCGGGCCCGGGCGGCCGGTGGAGGCGATGTGGAAGGCCTCCTTGATGATCCCGGCGAGGTCCTTGCCGTCCTTGACCAGGAAATTGTGCTTGGTCGCGGAGCGAGTGATGCCGACGTTGTCGGCCTCCTGGAAGGCGTCGTTGCCGATCAGGTGCGTCGGCACCTGCCCCGTGAAGGCGACGAGCGGGATCGAGTCCATGAGGGCGTCTTGCAGCGCCGTCACCAGGTTGGTCGCGGCGGGGCCCGAGGTGACCAGGCACACGCCGGTCCGGCCGGTGGTGCGGGAGTAGCCCTCGGCTGCGTGCCCGGCGGCCGCTTCCTGACGGACCAGGATGTGGCGGATCCCTTCGAAGTCGTACAGGACATCGTAGATCGGCAGCACAGCGCCGCCGGGCAGACCGAAGATGAGGTCCACGCCCTCGCGCTTCAAACACTCGAGCAGAATCCGCGCGCCTGAAAGCTTCACTGCCCTTCCCTCCATGTGGCTACATCTTGGGGGTACATCTTGGGGTGCATCGGGTTAATGGGACCTCCCCCTGGCAGCGGACCGCGGCCGCTTTATCTGGGCCTGGGCGGACGCGAGCCACGCGATCGGCACCATGTACGGCGAGCACGAGACGTAGTCCATGCCGACGCGATGACAGAACTCGACCGAAGACGGCTCGCCGCCGTGCTCGCCACAAATGCCCACCTTGAGCTTGGGCTTCGTCTTGCGGCCGCGCTGGATCCCGATCTCGATCATCTCCCCGACCCCTTCCTGGTCCAGCACCGCGAAGGGATCGTCCGGGAGCAGCTTCTTCTCGAGGTAGAAGGGCAGGAACTTGCCGATGTCGTCCCGGCTGTAGCCGAAGGTCATCTGCGTCAGGTCATTGGTGCCGAACGAGAAGAAGTCCGCGTGCTCGGCGAGCTTGTCGGCGATCAGGGCGGCACGCGGCACTTCGATCATCGTGCCGACGGTGTAGCCGCCCTTCGCGCCCATCTCGGCCACGGTCTTGTCGGCCATGCGCACGGCCATGTCGCGCGTGACCTTCATCTCGGGGACGGTGCCGGTCAGGGGGATCATGATCTCGGGCTCCACCCGCACGCCCCGCTTTGCCACCTCGCAGGCCGCCTCCACGATGGCCCGCACCTGCATCTCGTAGATCTCGGGGAACGTGATGCCGAGCCGGCAGCCGCGGTGCCCCAGCATGGGGTTGGCTTCCTGGAGGGCCTCGATCCGGGCCTTGACCGCACCCAGCTCCTGGTGGCGCGCCGGGTTGATGCCGAGCGCGTCGAGCCGCGTGTACTCCTCGATCACTTCCTTGTACTTGGGCAGGAACTCGTGGAGCGGCGGATCCAGCAGCCGGATCGTCACCGGGTAGCCGTTCATCGCCGTGAAGATCCCGATGAAGTCCTCACGCTGGAACGGGAGGAGTCTGTCCACTGCCTTGCGCCGGGCCTGTTCGTCGCGGGCCATGATCAACTCGCGGACGATCGGGATGCGGTCCTCTTTGAAGAACATGTGCTCCGTCCGGACGAGGCCGATCCCTTCCGCCTCGAACTCCCGCGCCTTGGCGGCATCGTCCGGGGTGTCGGCGTTGGCCCGCACCCGTGTCGTGCTCGCACTCCGGGCCCACTCCAGGAGCTGCCGGAATTCCGCCGAGAGTTTCGGGTCCACGAGCGGCAGAGCTCCCATGACCACCTCGCCCGTGGCGCCGTTCAGCGTGACGACCTGCCCTTCGCGCACCACCGCTCGGCCGGCACGGAAGAGCCGGTTCTCCTCGTCCACGATCACGTTGCCCGCGCCCACCACGCAGCCCTTGCCCCACCCGCGCGCCACGACGGCCGCGTGAGAAGTCAGACCGCCCCGAGAGGTTAGGACCCCCTGAGCCGCGTGCATCCCCGCCACGTCCTCCGGCGAGGTCTCCTGCCGGACCAGGATCACGTGCTCCTCGCGGAGCGCCATCTCGACGGCCTTCTCGGGGTCGAACACGACCTTGCCCACCGCCGCCGCGGGCGTGGCGGCCAGCCCACGAGCAATGGCCGTGTACTCGGCCCGCGGGTCCACGGTCTTCACGAGGAGCTGGTTGAGCGAGGCCGGCTCGACGCGCAGCAGGGCCGTGTCCCGGTCGATCAGGCGCTCCCGCACCATCTCCACGGCGATGCGCACGCCCGCGCCCCCTGTACGCTTGCCCGAGCGCGTCTGGAGGATGAAGAGCCGCCCTTCCTGGACGGTGAACTCGATGTCTTGCATGTCGCGGTAGTGGCGCTCGAGACGGTCCTTGATGGTCACGAGCTCGTCGTAGACCGCCGGCATGTTGTCCTTGAGGGTGGCGATGGGCTGCGGGGTGCGGATGCCCGCGACGACGTCCTCGCCCTGCGCGTTGATGAGGAACTCGCCGAAGAAGCGGCGCTCCCCGCTCGACGGATCACGCGTGAAGCACACGCCCGTGCCGGAAGACTCACCCAGGTTGCCGAAGACCATGGCCATGACGGTGACCGCGGTGCCCCAGTCGTCCGGCAGCCGGTGGATGCGCCGGTAGTCCACGGCCTTCTTCGCGTACCACGAGTCGAAGACGGCATTGACCGCGAGCTTGAGCTGCTCGGGCGGATCCTGGGGGAAGGGCTTGCCCGTGCGCGCCTGGACGAGACTCTTGAACTCGGCCACGAGGGCCTTGAGGGGCTCGGGCTGGAGATCCGCGTCGGTCTTGGCGCGCGCGACGGCCTTGGCCTTGTCGAGCAATTCGTCGAAGGCGCGGCGCTCGATGCCGAGCACGACGTCGCCGAAGATGGTGATGAACCTTCGGTAGCAGTCCCACGCGAAGCGCTCGTTCTTGGTCCAGCGCGCGAGGCCGATCACCGTCCTGTCGTTGAGCCCGAGGTTCAGCACGGTGTCCATCATGCCGGGCATCGACGCGCGCGCGCCCGAGCGCACCGACACGAGAAGCGGCTTGGCCGTATCCCCGAGCCGGCGCTCGACTGCGGCCTCGAGGCGAGCCATCCCGCCCATGATCTGTTCCCAGAGCCCCGCGGGATGCTTTCGGTCCGCGGAGCTGTAGGCGGCCCAGGCTTCCGTCGTGATCGTGAAGCCGGGAGGCACGGATACCCCCAGGTTGGTCATCTCCGCCAGCTCGCACCCCTTGCCGCCCAAGAGGTGGCGGAGGGCGCTCGAGCCGTCCGCCTTGCCGTTGGCGAAGGCGTACACGTATTTGGGTCGGCGAGCGGCAGGGCGTGGGGACTTTGCCCGTGCTCTCCGGCGTGACGTGGCGCGCGCCATACAGAGGCCCCCCCGGTCGGGCCGGACATTCTGCAGAGAAACTATGGCTGCAGAGAAACAGAGGCAGGCCCCGAAGAGGCCTGCGTTATCCGAGGATGCTACTCCGAGGGGCGGCTAGGTGTCAATGAATATTCTTCCGCGACAGGTACTTACGAGCCTCTAGCGCGGTCTCTCTCTCTGCTCTGGTTTCGCCTTGGAAGCCCGGCGGCCGGGTTCGCGGCCGCCCGTCAAACCGTCGACGAGCTTCGCCACCGCCGTCAGATGGTCGAGCATCTCCCGCCGCGCCCCGGCCTCGTCGCGGCGTCGGATTGCGCCAAGAATCCGCCGGTGGTCCTGGTGGGAGCGTCTCGGGCGGCCGGGATTGTGCAAGCTCTCCTCCCGACTCTGCGCGAGGAGATCCACCAGCGCGTTGACGATGCGGACGATCGCGCGGTTGTGGGCGGCGGCGGCAATGGCCGCGTGGAGAGCCGAGTCCTGGGCCATGCCTGTACGCCCGTGCGCGACCTCGCGCGCCTGCTCGGCGAGGATGCGCTCCATATCGGCGAGCTCATCCCGGGTCGCGCGCCGCGCCGCCAGAGCCGCGATCGCGGGCTCGAGGAGGCGGCGCGCCTCGAAAAGCTCTCCCACCGCCTCACGGTAGGGCAGGATAACCAGCGCCAGGGGCTCGATGAGGGCCTCGACCGATACATCACGGACGAAGGCGCCTTCTCCCGCCCTGATGTCGATCAAGCCGCGGCTCTGCAGCGACCGAAGGGCCTCGCGCACCGAGGTGCGGCTGACGCGGAAACGCTCGGCCAGGTCCCGCTCCGGCGGCAGCCTGTCGCCGGACGTGAGTTGGCCGTCGGCGATCAAGGCCTTGACCTGGCGGACGATGTCCTCGTAGATCCGGACCGACTTGACGGGCTCGAGGTCCACGCTAACTCCCCGCGACCTTCCCGCCCGCGCCCGCCGCGCGCTGCCGGGCGGTGATCCAACCGACCAGCACGATGCCCCCGGCGAGCGCGAGCCGCACCCCCCACTCGACGAGGCTAGGGACAGTGCCGATCCGGCTCACGACGAAGTGGTCGTGGAGGATCATCTTGCCCGCCACCTCGCCCAGGATGCCCCCGGCAATCAGGATGATCCACTGGTAGCGGTTCATCAGGGTGGCCAGCACCCCGCTGCCCCAGACAACGATGGGGATCGAGAGCCCGATCCCGAAGATCACGAGGCGGAGGTCGCCCTCGGCGGCGCCTGCCACCCCGATGACGTTGTCGAGGCTCATGACCACATCGGCCACGATGATGATCCAGATGGCCTCGAGCAGCGTGGTGCCGGCCTTCGCGCTGCCCTCGCCCGCCTCCTCGCCCTGGCGCACCAGCTTGATGGCGATCCAGATCAGCAGGAGGCCGCCCACCACCTGGAGGAGCGGAATTCCGAGCAGGTAGCTGACGATCGTGATGAAGAGGAGCCGGAGCCCCACCGCCCCGACCGTTCCCCAGATCCGGCCCACGAACTGCTGGCGCTTGGGCAGCGTACGCACGGCGAGCGCGATGACCAGGGCATTGTCCCCGGCCAGTGCCAGGTCGATGACAACGATCCTGAAGACGCCGATCCAGAACGAGGGGTCGAAGACGGAGGCGGTCACGGCCAAGCCCCGATCAGGTCTCGCGGGGCGATGCGGCCGGCACCGGCACGCCCCGGAGCCGGCGCCACCACGGCGTGATGACGGGCAGCGCGAAGAAGAACAGCGCGACAGCGGTGATGGCCCCGGAGATCGGCCGCACGAGGAAGATCAGGAGCGAGCCCTGCGACATGATCAGGCTCTGGCGCAAGGCATTCTCGGCGAGGTCGCCCAGGACGAGCGCAAGCACGAGCGGGGCCAGCGGATAGTCGAGCTTCTTGAACACGTAGCCGATCACGCCGAAGATGAGCATATACCAGATGTCGAGCATGCGGCCGTTGACCGAGTAGGCCCCGACAGCGCAGATGGAGATGATCAGCGGCGTGAGGATGGCGAAGGGCACGCGCAGGATGGCGGCGAAGGCCGGCACGAAGGCCAGCACCATGATGACGCCGATGACGTTGCCCGTGTACATGCTGGCGATGAGACCCCACACGAACTCGGGCTTCTCCTTGAAGAGCATGGGCCCCGGCTGGAGCCCCCAGATGATGAGCCCGCCCAGCATGACCGCCGCCGTCGGCGAACCCGGGATGCCGAGCGTGATCATGGGCAGGAGCGAGGCGCCGCCGGCCGCGTGCGCGGCCGTCTCGGGCGCGACGACCCCCTCGATCTCGCCCTTGCCGAAGCGATCCGGGTGCCGCGAGAAGCGCTTCGCGAAGGCGTAGCTCATGAACGAGGCGGGCGTCGCCCCGCCCGGCTTGAAGCCCATCCAGAACCCGATGAAACAACTGCGGACGAAGGTCCTCCAGTAGAGCGGCAGGATGCGCCACGTGTCCCAGACGATGCGGGGGCTCATCTTCGCCGAGGCGCCCTTGAACGAGAGACCCTCCTCCATGGTCAATAAGATTTCGCCGATGCCGAAGAGGCCGATCACCGCCACGATGAAGTCGAACCCCTTCATGAGGTCGGTGAAGCCGAAGGTCAGCCGCAGCGCGCCCGTGACGATGTCGAGCCCGACCGAGGCCATGATGAAGCCGATAAGGATCGAGACGAG
>JACORX010000258.1 GCA_016179165.1 Candidatus Rokuibacteriota bacterium
CTTCCTCCTCGTTCAGCGCCACGATCACGTTGCCGAAGCAGTCCACGCGCTCGGAGACACCCTCGATGAGGCGCTTCGGCACGATGGGGTCCGGCTTCCCGCTCTCCGGAAAGTGCACCACCCGCCGGATGTCGCGACCGGTGATCCCGCGCGAGCCCCGCATCATGTGGATGACGTCGTTGTGGCCGCGGGTGGTGATCAGCCCCACCCGCGCGCCCCGGTGCTGAATGATCGCGTTCGTCCCGACCGTCGTGCCATGGCAGAGGCGTGCGATCGAGCGAGCGAGAACCGGCAAGGACACACCGAGCTTGAGCGCCGACTCCTCGAGCGCCGCCATCATCCCCAGCGAGAAGTCGTGCGGCGTCGACGGCGCCTTGGTGGTGACGACCGCCCCCGACTCGTCCACGACAACGCAGTCGGTGAAGGTCCCCCCGATGTCGACTCCGCAGAGATAGCCGGGCATTGGTGCCCCCCAACTGTCTTCGTCGAGGCGCCGCGCGGCAATAGTGCGTTTTACTCATTTCCCTGCGCCGATAAGTTCGGCCCTTTCGGTCCCGCGGTGAGAGCGTGTCGACCGGTGCTGTGCCACGGCAGACCCCCGGGGAAGCCCCTCGGGCGAGGCGGGCCATGACCGACAAACGTGATTGCCGGCTATCCCGTCCCCGGCTGCTCCTGGGCTTCGCGGGCGGGGCCGGCCGCGGCCCGCGCCCTGGCCAGGATGCTGCGCTCCGCCTCCACGACCGGCAAGTCGATCGCCCGCCCATCGAACACGAACAATCCCCTGCCCTCGGCTACGGCGGCCTCGAAGGCAGCGACCAGCCGCCGGGCAGAGAGGAGGCTCCGCCTGAGCCTCATCGCAGGCCGTGGCGCGCCACCAGCGCCTGGACCCTCGGAAACCCTATGAACTCGTCGAAGGCGGCCTCGGCGGTGAGCCGGCCCTCGACGGCGCCCCGGTCCCGTCCGGTGCGGAACGCGGCCAGCACTTCTCCGACGGCGCGATGGGCCGCGTAGAGGAGCAGCGAGTAGTACAGCACGAGCTTGATGCCGGCCGCCTCTTCCTGCGCCACGGTCGATCCCGGCGAGTCCACCGCGCAGATGGGATGCGGCAGGCGGCGCCTCACGCTCGCCAGCGCCGGGGCGCGGACGCCGGCCGGGAACACCATGTCCGCCCCCGCCGCTCCGTAGGCCAGGCAGCGGTCCACGGCCTCATCAAGCCCCCCGCCGCCCCTGAGCCAGCCGGCATCGGTGCGGGCGATGATGACGAAGTCCGGGTCCTGGCGGGCGTCCACCGCCGCCTTCACCTTCTCGACCATCTCCGCTTTCGAGAGCACGCGACCGGGCACGTCCAGGTGCTTGCCGAACTCGTGATCCTCCAGGTGAATGCCGGCCACGCCTGCGCGCTCGAATTCCCGCACCGTCCGCCATAGCGTGGTCACATTGCCGAACCCGTTCTCGGCATCGGCGATGACCGGGATGCCCTCCACCGCCCCCACCACCGATGCGGCGTGGTCGGCCATCTCTCGCATACCGACGAGCCCCGCATCCGGGAGCCCCAGCCGGCTGGCCGCGGTGGCGTACGAGCCGATATACACCGCCTGGAAGCCCGCCGTCTCCACCAAGCGCGCGCTCACCGCATCATAGGCGCCCGGGGCGACGATGATGCCTAGCGCGCGCAACAGCTCCCTGAATCCCCGTGGTCCGCGCATTCGATGTCCTCCCGGGAGGAGTCCCCGCCCGGACTGCTCCCAACATGGCTCACCGCGGCATCCACCGTCCCGGGACGGGCGGCCCGCTCGGCCCCGCGACCGTCGTCGCGCCGCCGCCGATCATAGCGCAGAGCCCGGCCCCGGACATCGGCAGCCGCGCCGTCCGGCGCCGGTCCTACATTTGCACGCGAGCAGAGGAAACATACAGGCCGCTATCAGACCGGGCCGGGACAAACGGCAGCGGAGTATAGTGGGCGGCGTGTCCGGTGGGACTGAACCGCCGGCAACGGGTCATCGTGTACGCGCCGCGCTCCACAAGACGTCAACGGCTGAGGGAGAGACATCGGCCATCGGAGAGAACGTGCAAGTCGAGGAGATCTTCGCGGGCGCCGTCCCGTTCATCCTGATGCTGGGTGTAGCTCTCGCCATCATCATCGCCTTCCCCAGTTTGAGCATCTGGCGTCCCTCGCTGATGTAGGGCTGTGGGCCGGGACGTCGGCCTCGGGGGCTGGACCGCCCTCGCCTTCTCCGTCGACGCCCGGTTTGACCTGTCCCGGGCGATCTGGCAGGATCGGTGCGATCGTGGCGGCTTTGAGGAGGGCGCCATGGACGCAAAAAGGAGGAGAAGACACCGTGAGCCAAGAGCACGAGCCACATCACCATCACGACCACGCTGACGACGACGTTCAGGAGCATCGCGAGCACGACGCGCCGCTGACCGAGGTCGAGCTGCGTGTGCGCGCGCTCGAGTCATTGCTGGTGGACAAGGGCCTGGTGGACCCGGCCGCGCTCGACGCGATCATCGACACCTACGAGACGAAGGTCGGCCCACGCAACGGCGCCAAGGCTGTGGCCCACGCCTGGGTCGATCC
>JACORX010000259.1 GCA_016179165.1 Candidatus Rokuibacteriota bacterium
CGCTCGAGCGCGATGGCGTTTTTGGCGTGGTAACCTGTGAGGCCATAGACTTGGACTGCCGCGGCGGCATGGTCGAGCGTCCGCTGCAAGTCGACCGGGAGCGCCCCGTACGCCTTCTTGTTGAAGCTGAATTCGCTCATGGTTCCTGGCTCGTGCCAGCCCGGGTAGTAGTAGTAGCGCGTGGTGTTGTGCAGACCCAGCTTCATGTCGTCATGCGGGCAGACCCATTCGGCGGTGTCGATGACACCCCGCTCGAGCGCGGCGTAGATATCGGCGGCCGGGGTGAGGACCGCGGTGGCACCCGCCCTGGTGATGACCTTGCGGGCGAGGTTGTTACCGATGCGCATCTTGAGCCCCTTGTAGTCGCCGACGGTGTTGATCTTCTTCCTGAACCATCCCCCCATTTGCGGGGCAAACGCCGGGCCGGGGCGGGGCACGAGGTTGAAGGCGGCGTAGGTCTCTTCCCAGAGTACGTCGCGACGCCCATGAACGCCTCGATGGCGCCCTTCGAGGCGGCGTCGAAGCACTCAAACGGCTGCATGATCTGGCCGCCCTGGAAGACCTCGATCCGGAACCGCCCGCCGCTCATCTCCTCGACGACCTTCGCCAGCTGCTGGGCCGCACCCTGAAGATGGTCGAGCGCCGGGGGCCAAGTCGTGGGCATTCGCCACTGGACCTTCGGCTGCGCGATGACGTTGGGCGCGTCGATGATGGCGGCAGCGGCGGCGGCCGCCATCACCCCGCCTGCCGTTGCGATGAACCTGCGTCGTTCGGTGATCATGCTGACCCCTTCACTTGAGCTGCTGGGGACAATGCGCTGTGGGAAAACTGAGCCGAGGCGACCGACGCAGGCTTGCGCCAGCTTCGGTGTCTCACTGGGAGTGACCGGCCCGCTGACGCCGCGTCGCGATCTCGGCACCTCACCGGAGCGGCTGGATCGATGAACTGCATCACCGGCCATCAGGGACTTATCGGTCTGACGCAGCGAGTATAGGCGGCACGGCCGCCTACGTCAACCGCGTGGCTATCCCGAGTGATAGCATGGGGCCCATGCGGCCGGCGGTTGGCCCCAATCCCTTTCTCGACGCGACGGCGGGCCAGATGTTGGCCCGCGTCGCCGCCCGCTTCCCCGACCGCGAGGCCATAGTCGCCGCCGACCGGCGCATCACGTACAAGGAGTTCCTGCGCGAGGGCGAGCGCGCCGCCCGCGCGCTCCTGGCGCTGGGCATCGCGAAGGACGACAAGGTCGCGCTGTGGCTACCCAACCGCCCGGCCTGGCTCTTTCTCCAGCAGGCCTGCGCGATGATCGGCGCCGTCGCGGTCGCGCTCAACACGCGCTACAAGGCGCACGAGCTCGCGTACATCCTCGGCCAGTCGGATTCGACGACGCTGATCCTGGCCGATCACCTCGGGCCGGTAGATTTCCTCGAGCCGCTGTACGAGGTGCTGCCGGGCCTGCGCGACGCAGAGCCGGGCGAGCTCGTGCTGCCCGAATTCCCGAAGCTCAAGCGCGTGATCGTGGACGCGGAGGATCCCTACCCCGGCTGTCTGCGGCTCAGCGACGTCCTCGAGGCGGGTGCCGAGCCCGAGTGGCAGGCCGCGCTCGAGCGGGCGCGCGCGAACGTGACGCCGGACGACCCGTGGACCATCCTCTACACCTCGGGCACCACCGCCTTCCCGAAGGGCGCGGTCATCAGCCACCGGAACGCGGTGCCTCACGGCTGGTACGCGGGCGAGGCGCTCCGGGTGACGGAGGCCGACCGCGTGCTCCACGCGCTGCCGATGACGGGCACCTGGGGCGGCCTCTGCATCCCGCTCTCGACTTTCTCCCACGGCGCCTGTCTCGTCCTCATGGAGAGCTTCGACGCGGGCGTCGCGCTCCACCTCATCGAGCGCGAGGACATCACGATCTGGAACGCGGTGGACGCCATGGCCATTGCGGTGCTGGACCACCCGGACCTCGCGCGCCGCACGCGTTCGGCGCTCCGCACGGGCGGCTTCGGCATGACGGGCGGTGGACGCGACGGGCTCTTCGAGGAGATTCTGCGGACGCTTGGAGTCCCGCAGGCCTACCAGCCCTACGGGATGACGGAGCTCGGCGCGCTCTCCATGCTCCACGACCTCGACGAGAGCGACGCATCCCGCGCGCTGCCCGGCGTCTGGCCCGCCGACGGGCTCGAGGTCCGCGTCGTGGATCCCGAGACGGGAGAGGACATGCCCGTGGACCGCGAGGGCGAGCTCTGGTTCCGCGGCCCGCTCGTGACGCGCGGCTACTACAAGAAACCCGAGGAGACGGCCAGGGCCTTCACCGCCGACGGCTGGTTCAAGTCAGGCGACCTCGCCGTGCGCGACGCCGAGGGCCGGACCATCTTCAAGGGGCGGCTGCGCGAGGTGCTGCGAATCAGCCACTTCATGGTGGCGCCGGCGGAGATCGAGGCCTTCATCATGACGCACCCGAAGGTGTCCCAGGCCTTCGTGATCGGCGTGCCCGACCCCAAGCTCAACGAAGTCGCCGTCGCCTACGTCATAGCGAAGCCCGGCGAGCACGTCACCGAAGCCGACATCCTCACCCACTGCAAAGGCAGGATCGCCTCTTACAAGGTCCCCCGCCACATTCGCATCGTGGACGACGTCCCCCGCACCCCCGGCCCCCACGGCGACAAAGTCCAGAAAACCAAGCTCCGCGAGCTATTCCTCGCCGGGGTGCAGATAACATAAAGCCTGTTCTAAGGCCTGGCCCGAACTGGTTACTCGTCGAACGTGCGCGAACCGGGGAATTCCCGCGGCGAGACGCGGCTGTTGGCGGCGCTGAGGTCGAGCAGGGTATCCTTGTCGGCCTCGACGGCGATCTGCTGCTCCCAGAGCACGGTGTCGCCGGCCTTAGCGACAAGTTGGTACGTGCCGGCCGGGACATCCCAGAACTCGTAGACTCTCCCAAGCCGGAAGCGCCGGGTCTTGGTGAATTCGCGATTTCCGGACTCTTCGCCGGCCAACGTGACGTGCACCGGGATCATGGTCTCGGGCGGAGTGACACCCGGCCATTCCATCTTTCCTTTGACGCGGTTCTTCGGCGTGTAGCTGTCGGGCACGACCGCGGGTTCGGCGGTGGCCGCCGCAACCACGGTCTCCGGCGTTTCCACCGGATAGCCGGCGCTCACCAGCCACCGGCGCGCTATCTGTGCCTCCTGCGATCCCGGCAGGCCCTGCGCCACGACCCAGGTGAACTCCTGGGCCGTGTCCTCGCGGCGGTTCAGATGGGACAGCGCCGTTCCCAGGGCGTAGCGCAGCGACATGTCGGCGGGCTCCTGGTTCACCGCCTGCCGGAGCTTGAGCGCGGCGGTCTCGTAGTCACCTTTGGCGAGCGCGGCGTCCCCTTCCTGCTTGAGCCGCAGGGTCAGGGAGCCGGCCGCCGAGGCGCCCTGTGAGACGCCCGGGCCTGCGGTCTGCTGGCATCCGAGGGTCAGGAGCAGCGCAGCCCCTGTCAGCACCACGCGCATCTTGAGCCCGCGCATCTTACAGCTCCCTCCAGCTCGAGATCCGATGCAGGGCGCGCATGCCCTGGACCATGTCGATGTTCTGTTGGCTGTTTCGCAACGTCAGGCTGCCGGCCTGGTTCAGGAACTCGTAGAAGCCCGGCGCCTCGTTCCCAATGGTTTCCATGGACACGAACGCGCCGTAGTTCGTGCTGTTGCTCCCGGCGCGGAAGCCTGAGCCCACGTACCGCCCGACTACCATGACGATTCCGTCCCAGCGGAGGTTGCTCACGTTCACCGACAGGTCGCCGTCCTCGACCACCAGGATGCCCGCGCCCTGGATCGTCCCGCCTCCCTGGAGCTTGAGCCCGGTGAACATGGAGCTGGTGTCGAGGTCGCCCCGGAAATAGGTCAGGGTCGGGGCCGACGTCGTCCCGAGGTTGATGGGCTTGTTGACCCCACACCCGTTGGTCAGGGTCGGCGCGTTCGCCGTAGCGCTCGAGGACATCACCATCGGGCAGGCCATGGTGCTCTGAAGGACGTTGGTCATGGGGAAGGCGGCCAGCGCGTTCAGGAAGGTGTTCATGTTGGTCGGGGTCAGGGAGTTGCTCCACGCGATGGTGTCACGCCCCGTGCGGGTGCCGGGGGGCCCCGCCGGGTCCACGAGCGCGTGGTTGGGATCCTGCTTGCCTATCACGCGGGCCCGTTCTTCGGCGGTGTTGAAGGGGGCCTCGGCGTTTTGCTCGAAAGTGGTGGGAGCCATGTTCGCTTGGACGCCGGGCTGGGTCGCGATTCCGAACTTGAGGTTGGTGAGACCGCTGCCGGGGCCGAAAGTGCCGTCCCGGTTGTAGTCGCGCCCGTCGATCTGGAAGTTCGTGGTGCTGTTGAAGGTGTCGGCCTGGAGTCCGGGCTCATTCACCGCGCCCGGGAAGGGCGGCAACTGGAGCCGCCGCACCACGACCTGGATCTGCCGGGTCACCCCGTTCACCGTGCCGGTGGAGGTGAGGATGAGGATGCCGTTGTTATCCACCGTCGCGCTGCCGGGGGCGACGTCCAGCGTGGCTTGGCCCGTGATGACCCTGTCGCCGGCCAGGGTGTCGTTCCTGGCCACGACCGTATAGGTCCCGAATGCCGCCGTGAGCCCCGGCAGGGTCTGGTTGGACACCATGGAGCCTCCGCCGGTCTGGAGGATGGTGCTCCAGTTCGGCGTCGCCACCAGAGTATCGAACGCCCACTCGACCCCGGCGTCGGCCGCGTAGCGCGCCTGGGTCATGTCGACCAGGTTTCTCGACACCTGGGGCTCCTGGGCCGCCATCGAGACGAAGGCCAGCATGAGTACGGACAGCAGCACGAGCGTGTACATGGCCAGCGGAGCGGCGATGCCCCGCTGGTTGCCCATCGTCTTCCGCCACATGTTCATCTCGGGTCTCCTCTCACCGGTTCCTGAGTCGAACCCTGTCGCGCATGGTGACGGACACGCGTCCGGCCTGCCAGATGCCGGCCACCCGCTCCGGCTGGGTGGTGAGCGCAATGTCCACGGACCGGATCAGCGCCGTGTTGGTCGTGGGGTTGCCGTTGATGTCGAGGTAGGCGAAGGTCAGGGCCTGGACGCCGCCGATGAAGGTCTGGGGCGCGGCGTCGACCGAGAAGTCCTGGCGCTGCAGGTTCGTGCCGGACAGGTTGTACCAGACGCGTTCGGCGGCAATGATGCAGCCGAGGCCGTTGTTGTCGTTCTGGATTGTGAGGCTTGTCGCCGTGGGCACGCCGAAGCCTGGCGAGGCGCCCACGATGGGATTCCACGGGCACGCCAGCGGCGCTTGGCCGGCGAGCCCCTGCGGGTCGTAGCCGGCGGCCTGGATTTCCTGGGCCATCCGCTGGAGGGCGGCACGCGCCGCCTGCTGGGCCTCGATCTGGCTGGATCCAACGAGGTAGATCTGGTTGCCCTGGATTAGAACCATCGAGGTCCCGCTCAGGACGAGTCCCGCGACCGCGCAGACGACCAGCAGCTCGGCCAACGTGAACCCGCGCCGGTCTCGCAGCGTTCTCGACAGGACGCTCATGGCCGCCTCACTGGTGAAGCGCCAGCACGGTGGACACGGTGACCTGCCGCTCGGCGGTCTGGACGTTGTCTCCTCTTGGCGTGTAGAACACCTGCACCGTCACCCTCGTCCGCGTGGCCGGCGAGCCAGGGTCGGCCAAGACCGTGACCACCCGCCGGTAACCGGGATAGAGGGCAATGGTGCCGTAATTATCGGTGGCGCAGGCGCCCCCGGCGGCGAAGCACGTGCCGGCGGGTAGGATGGTACCGAAGCCCTGCTGGACGGGATTCGCCGAGGTGCTCAACGACCAGGACTTGATCCGCTCCATCTTGTCCTGGGCGAGGTAGATGGCCGTGGACTCTTGGAGGCCCGTCTGCATCCCGCCGATGCCCACCGGGACCGCGGCGAGCAGCGCCATGAGCCCAATGCCGATGATGACAGTCGCAACGAGGACCTCAACGAGCGTCATCCCGGCCTGGTTTCTCGGGAACAGGTGTGTCATGGCCTAGGGCACCGTGATCCGACCGGCGGTCGTCACGGTCACCGTCTGGACAGACCCGCCGCTGTGAGGGGTGACCGAGAGCGTGCCGGCCTGTACCGCGGTCCCCAACGGCGTGAAGATCGGGCCGGCCCCGCCGTTGGCCAGGGTGACCGCGCTCGCCAACGTGAAGTTCCCGGCCGCGTTGGAGCCCGGCCCGATCCAGGCGGGCCCGGCGCAATTGCCCTGCCGGAACTGGTAGGTGGGTGGGAAGCCCGAAGTGACGGCCACGCAGATATTCTGCGTACGGCTCGTGATGGCCAGCTGCTTGGCGCGGCCGAGCGCCGCGCGCATCTCGTCCCGGCCGGCGTTGCTGGTGGCGACTCTGAGGTAGCTGAGGAGCTGAGGAAGAGCCATCGAGGTGAGGGTCCCGAGGACGGCCATGACGACGACCAGCTCGGTGATCGAGAACCCGCGGTTGTTGAGCCCTGCTCCCCGCCGGCGTTTCATGCCCGGTGCCTCGCTCCCCCCCAAGGAGTTATGCAGCGTGTTCACGCCGTCCTGAGAGAGCAAGCCCCATGCCACCGCCCTCGGAATGGAAGTGCCTAAAAGATATGGTCAGGCTAGCCTCTTCGGGGGCCGTCCCAGGCGCCCGAGTGACAAAAATCAGATATAGTCCGACAGACCGCGTCGCTCAATCGACGGGCCCCCGCCGCGCGAACGCGGCTCCACGCGGGTTGAAGGACACGAAGCGCTCGCGTATGCTTCGGGGGCACCGCCACTCAGCGCCGAGACAAGGAGACCCACCGTGAAGCTCGACATCGGTATGCTCACCCACGACCTCAAGACCCTCCCCGACTACGCCCGCAAGGTCGAA
>JACORX010000020.1 GCA_016179165.1 Candidatus Rokuibacteriota bacterium
ACGTGCACGGTCACCGTCTCGCCGGTGGCGGCGCGGATCCGCTCGAGCGCGCCGCGCAGGAACCCGACCAGGCGACGATGGCCCCCCAGCTGGCGGGCGGCGAGGCGGAGGACGGCCGGCCCCAGGAGATAGCGGTCACGCTCGTCGCGCTCCACGAGCCCGGCGTCCATGAGCGAGGCGAGCAGCCGGGTGACCGTCGCCTTGTGCAGGTCGAGGCGCTCGGCGAGATCCACCAGGCGCAGATCCTCCGCGCCGAGCGCCGTCAGGATGCCGACGGCGCGCGCCACCGCCCGCACCGGCGGCATCGCGGTCCTGGTCTGTCGTCGCTTCGGAGTCGGTTTCATTCCATGAAACCTTGTTTCACGGTCCCGCCCACGCTATGCGCGGCCCCGGGCCTTGTCAAGCCCCCCGCGCTTCCCGGCCCCGGGCGGCGGACCGGGGCCCCCGACTCCGGGCTTGACGGGCTCGTGACCCGCGGTGTATCAGGGGCCATGCGCCGCGGCCTCCGTGCGCGCTCCTGATTCCCGATGAGGAGAACAGCCATGCCCCAGCCCTCGACGCTCGCGCGGGTAGCGCTCGCCGCCGCCCTGATCGCCGCCCTCCTCCTGCCGGCGCCGGCCGCGGCGCCCGCCCAGGAGAAGAGCTTCTCGCTCAAGTTCTCCTCCTGGGTACCGCCGGCGCACGGCATGCACCCGACCATCAAGGAGTGGGGCGAGTCCATCTCCCGGGCCACCAACGGCACGGTCAAGGTCACGCTCTACCCGGCGCAGCAGCTGGGCAAGGCCGACGACCACTACGACATGGCCCGCGACGGCATCGCGGAAGTGACCTACATCGCGCTGGGCTACCAGGCCGGGCGGCTGCCCATGGGCGAGGGGATCAACCTGCCCTTCCTCATGACCAACGCCGACGGCGGCTCCCGCGCGGTGGACGAGTGGTACCGCAAGTACCACGTCAAGGAAATGACCGACGTGAAGATGTGCCTGGCCTTCGTCCACGACCCGGGCGCGCTGCACGCGAAGAAGAAGATCTCGCGGCCCGAGGACCTCAAGGGCATGAAGATCCGCTCGGCGCACGGGACCATGGCGGACTTCGTCACCTTGCTGGGCGGCTCCAACGTCCGGGTGTCCGCGCCGGAGGCCCGCCAGGCCCTGGAGTCGGGCGTCGCCGACGCCATCACCTTCCCCTGGAAGTCCATCCTGCTCTTCGGCATCGACAAGGTCGTCTCTTACCACATGGACCTGCCCTTCTACGTGGCGAGCTTCGCCTGGCTCATGAACAAGGCGACGTACGAGCAGATGTCGCCGGCGCAGAAGCGGGCCATCGACGCGCATTGCTCGAACGAGTGGGCAGCCAAGGTCGGCAAGGCCTGGGGCGACTACGAGGCGGCGGGACGCGCGGAGATGCGCGCGCTGCCCGGCCACACCGTGTACACGCTGATGCCCGACGACATCGCCGCCTGGCGCCGAGCCGCGGAGCCCGTCTATGCGAAGTGGGCCGCGGCGGCCGCCAAGACCGGTTTCAATCCCGACCAGGCGCTGTCGGAGCTGCGGGCGCTGCTCAAGAAGTACAACGCCGACTTCCGCTGACGCGCTCCCAGGGCGCGCGCCAGCGGACGACGACACCAGGGCCGGGCCGGCTCATGGAACGGGTGGTGCTCTGGGTGGAGCGCGTCGCGGGAGCCTCGGTCGCCGCGGTCGCGCTCCTCGTCTTTGTGTCCGTCACGCTGCGAGACCTCTTCTCGGTGGATCTGCCGGACAGCTTCGACTTCTCGCGCTATCTCCAGGGCATCGCCATCTTCTGGGGGCTCGCGGTGGCGACCTACCGCAACGCCCACATCGCCGTGGACGTGGTCTGGGAGCTCTCGGGGAGTGCCTGGCGCCGGGCCATCGACCTCTTCGCGAGCATCGTGAACCTCCTGTTCATGGGCCTCTTCGCGTACATGCTGGTGGAGCGCTTCCCCGTCGTCCAGCGCGCGCATCAGCTCACCAGCGACCTCAAGCTGCCCATCTGGCCCTTCTACGTGGTCCTCACCGCCGGGATCGTGGCCACGGCGGCGGTGGGGCTCATCCGCGTCGTCGAGCTGCTCCGCGGCACCGCCGCGGACCATCGAGCGAGCTGACCCGCCGTGGACACCGATCTCGTCGCCGTGGGTGGCTTCGTGGCGCTCTTCGTCCTGATGGGGTTGCGGGTGCCGGTAGGGATCGCCATGGGCGTCGTGGGCGTGGCCGGGTTCGCGCTGGTGAACAACGTCACCTCCGCGCTGGGGCTGCTCGCGCGGTCGCCCATCTCCACGGTCACGGACTTCAACTTCAGCATCATCCCCATGTTCATCCTCATGGGGTCCTTCGCCTCGGCCGCCGGGATGAGCGCCGATCTCTTCAGCGCCTCGCGTGCCTGGCTCGGCCACCTGAGCGGCGGGCTGGCCATGTCCACGATCGCCGCCTGCGGCGGCTTCTCCGCCATCAACGGCTCGTCGGTGGCGACGGCCGCCACCATGACGCACGTGGCGCTGCCCGAGCTGCGCCGGGCCGGTTACAGCCCGGGGCTCGCCACCGGCGTGATCGCCGCGGGGGGGACGCTCGGCATCATGATCCCGCCGTCGGTGATC
>JACORX010000260.1 GCA_016179165.1 Candidatus Rokuibacteriota bacterium
AGGGGACGTCGCGTGCAGGAACGTTTGCACCGCCCTCCGCGCCTCGTCCTTCCTGGTCTCCTGGACCGCATCTTCCAGGTCGAACGAGATGGCGTCGGCATCGCCGGCCAGGGCCTTCGCGAAGAGCTCGGGCCGCGAGGCGGGTACGAATAGCTTGCTGCGCATGAGGAGATCCACCGTGGTCAGTCCCGCGCACCCTTCGCGGGTCCAACGACCGCTCCCGCGCTGCACAGCCGTGCGATCTCCTCATCGGGGTAGCCGAGCCACGCCAGGATCTCCCGCGAGTGCTGCCCCAGCTCCGGCGCGGCGAAGGGAGCCGGCGCAGGCCAGGCGCCGAAGCGGATCGGATGCGCCATGCCGCGGTAACCGCCTATGCGCGGGTGCTCGAAGGTCCCGAGAATACCTTCCGAGGCCACCTGCGGATGGTCGAACATGTCCTCCACCGGGCGCGCCGCCGCGCAGGGGACGCGCTCGCCGAACAGCTCTTCCCATTCGAGTGCGCTGTGCGCCCGGAGGGCCGCGCGGATCCTGGGCACGATCTCGCCGGCATGCTCCGCCCGCTTCTTCACCGTGTCAAAGCGGGGATCGCCCGCCATCTCGGGGAGACCGGTCAGCTCGCACAGCGCCGTCCAGAAATGCGGCGTGTTGGCGGAGATGTAGAGACTCCCGTGCTTCGTCGGATGCAGCCCCGTGACCCCGCCCGAGCGCATGTCGCGGGTGACATCGCGGCCCTCGCTGTCCGCCCAGACCAGCCGCGTGGCCTGCATAGTCAGCGCGCTGCGCAGCAGCGACACCCCCACGTACCGGCCCTCCCCGGTGCAGCTGCGCTCGAACAGGGCGGACGAGACGGCGAACGCCAGCAGCGAAGCAGCGTAGAAATCGACAGCGGATCCGTACACGATCCCCGGATCTCCCGGCCTGCCCTGCTCGACGCAGATCCCCGTCATGGCCTGCAAGACCTGGTCGTACCCGGCCCGGTCCTTGAGAGGTCCGGTCTCGCCGTAGCCGCTGAGAGCGCAGTAGATCAGGCGCGGATTGAGGGCCTTCATCCGGCCGTAGTCGATGCCGAGCCGCGCCGGGACCGAGGGTCTGAGGTTGTGCACGAGCACATCCGCCGCCTCCACCAACCGCCGCAGCACTCCCAGGCCGGCTGGATGCTTGAGATCGAGGCCGATGCCATGCTTGTTGCGATTGACGCCAAGGAACGCGCGGCTCTCCTTCGCGAGCGTCGACGGATAATTGCGCAGGTTGTCGCCCTCGGGCGGTTCGACCTTGATGACCACGGCGCCGAGGTCCCCGAGCAAGGCGCAGCCATAGGGGCCGGCAACGTAGCCGCTCAGATCGAGCACCGTGACGCCGCTCAACGGCCCATGGCCTTCCCGGGAGCCGAACGCAGCTGTCATCATCCTCCCCTGCGGCAGGTAGAGCGCGCGAACTGGTTGTCCGCGATCTCGCCAAGCACGCGGTAGCCATCCCCGCTGACGACCCGTCCCGCCGGCGCTCCTGCGATCAGCCCGATCAAGAGGAGGGTGCGATCGGCCTCGAGGTCGCTGATCAGCATCTCGGATGGGACCACGCTCGGCGCGAAACCTCACACGGCTCTTGTGTTATCTGCCCTCTCAGAAGTTGAAGTGCGCCCCGAGGCCGAGATACTCGACGGGCTCCTTGAAGAACTGGCCCTCAAAGGAGCGCCCCTTGTAGTATTCCACGAGAATCTGCAGATCCCGGTTGAGCACGCTCACGTTCTCGATCTGCAGACCGGCGCGCAGCGAGAGGTCCGTGTGCCAATTGTTCTCTTCGCGGAACTGGAGATCCATCCCCGCGACGGGCCGCAGCCTGCCCTGCCACAGGGCCCATGGGCTCTTGAACTCGGCGCCGGCCTGAGCCAGACCACGATCGAGGCTTGAGGGATCCACGTCGAACAGGTATCCGCCGCCGCCATAGACGCGCAGCCCCAGCGGCAAGTCGTAGGAGAGCTTGGCGTCCAGGCCCTCATAGCTCAGGTTGACTCGGTTCGGACGCGTCTCACGCAGGAGAAACTCGTCGCCGAGGTGCGAACTCTGGTGGAAGATCCGGCCCAGCGCCGAGAAGTCGCCGAAGCGGTACCCCACGAAACCCGCCACGAAGAAGTCGGTGTTGATGAGGTCGAGCGACTGCGAGTCAAGATCGAAGATCGAGAAGACACCGCCCTGCACTCCCGTCTCCCACTGCCCCCCTCGCCTTTCTCGCCGATATGGTCCCGGTACAGCGGGATGGTCTCGCCGAAGCTGACGGCGGCCGCGTTCGTCGAACCGGGGGTGCTGGTATAGGACCGGTAGGAGGCCGAGAAGTGGGGCCAGCGCGGATCGGCGATGAGCGCCCTGAAGAGATGCCCGGTCGGCAGGAATCCCACCGCGGGCCCCTCCGCCGCCGATGCCGGCGCCGCGCGGACTGACACCGCCGGACCCGTCGGAGCCTGCTGCCCCACCTCCAGCACCTCGACGCGAGTGACCCCCTGGACCGCCGAGAGGGCGGTGACGATCTTCGGTCGATCGGCGCGCGGAAGATCGCCCGCGTTGATGGTCACAATCCCGTCCTTCACCTTCAGGGACCGTGGGTTGATGTTGAACTGCCGCTCCAGGACAGCGGTGACATAGCCGGTGGTGTACGCGTCGTCAGCGCCGAGGGCTGCGAGCGGCGCAAGGCACAGCAAGGCCAGTGCGAGCAGTCCGGATTGGGCGTATTTCGAAGTCCGACGACGACCGGCGGCAGGGAAATGCTCTCCTGAGAGACACTCTGTGCTCATCCATTGCCCGTTGTTGGGGCCGGACGAATCGTGCCCTCCGCTGCTCGGAGAGCCTCGCCGACATGCTCTTTCGTGTCCTGCAAGAACTCGTCGGCCCGACGCAGGACATGCTCGCCGAGGTCCAGCGCCTGCCCGGCCTTTTCCTCTACCGCCCGAACACCCTCGGCTGCCTTCGTGCGCACCCCGCGCGTCTTCTCCTCCACGTACTCCTCCACCTCCCGTCCCCACAGCCATACCGCGGCTGCCCCCATGATCGCCCCCAGGACAAAAGTCCCACTGATCCGCATCGAGGTTCTCCTCGTTTGGGATTTCGGCGGCTCCCGTCGCGACGGCGCGACCGGCCATCACGCGAGCCGCATGTCGTTCTTGACGGACGTCACGCCCGCGATCCCGCGCGCGACTTGCACCGCCTTCTCGTCGGTTCCTTACTCGGGCAACGCGATCTAAACACCATGATCCCAGATCTTAGA
>JACORX010000261.1 GCA_016179165.1 Candidatus Rokuibacteriota bacterium
AGCTGGACCTGCTCGTGGTGCGGGGGGAGAAGCGCCGCGGATTCGAGTTCAAGCGGACCGATGCGCCCGGCGTCACGAAATCCATGCACGTCGCGATCCGAGATCTGGGCCTCGAGTCGATTGACGTGGTCCATGCCGGCGGCGACACGTATCCCCTCTCGACCAAGATTCGGGCGCTCGCCATCTCCAGGCTGGCGACAGAGTTGGGCCGGGCTCGCCGGGCCGGACGACGGTAGCGCACGGCCTTCTCTACGGCTCGCGGCTCCGGGCTTCCATCATCTCCATCTGACCTCCGTCGATCCCGACGCGGCGCTCGACTTCTACACGCGGCGGTTCCCGCCCACCACGAGGACGCGCTGGGACGACCTGCCGGTGCTCGCCTCGCCGAACGACGTCCTGGTCCTGTTCACGCGGGTTTCGCCCCGAATGGCTGCTCTGGGTCGGCAACGGGCTAGCGCCGATCCCGCAAGCAGACGCACGCCGAAATGTCCGCCATAGGCGGCCGCCTCAGGATGTCCTTCGTCTTGCCTATCCTCTCCGCGGGCTGTAAGATCCTCGCCATGGCGCTGTTCAAGACCGAGAAGAAGGCTCCGAAGGCCGGCACGGCGGGCAAGTGGGACGTCGTCATCGGCGAGGACATGTGCAAGGCGTGCGGCTTCTGCATGAGCGTGTGTCCCGTGCCCGTGTTCGAGTACCGCACGGTGACGAACAAGATCGGGTGGTTTCCGATGTACGTGAAGCACGAGGAGAACTGCATCGGCTGCATGCTGTGCTATCAGATCTGCCCGGACTTCTGCATCGATGTGGCAGTGCGAGATGAGGGACGTTCGACGGCCCGAGTCGAGCAGGGTCACGCGCTGAACTGATGGCGACGCTGACGGTGTCGACCCGCGTCGGCCTCGTGGCCCCCTGGGTCGAGTGGGAGAAGCGCTGCACCGACGGGCGCCGCCTGCTCGAGGCGGGCACGTACGCGCTCACCGAAGGCGCCATCGCCGCCGGGTGCCGCGTGTTCGCGGGCTACCCGATCACGCCGGCAACCGACATCGCGGAGTACATGTCCAAGCGTCTGCCGCAGGTGGGCGGCTACTACGTGCAGAGCGAGGACGAGCTGGCCGGCATGCATGCGTGCGCGGGCGCGAGCCTCGGGGGCCTGAAGGCCATGACGGCGACGTCCGGGCCGGGCTACACGCTGATGCACGACGCGTACGGCTGGTCCATCACCAACGAGATCCCGATGGTCGTCGTCGACGCGATGCGCGTCGGTCCGATCAGCGGCATCACGGGGGCGCCGGGGCAGGGCGAGTTCTACATCGCGCGCTACGCATCCCACGGCGGCAACTTCGAGACGATCGTGCTGTCGCCGTCGTCGGTGCAGGAGGCGTTCTGGCTCACGATCGACGCGTTCAACCTCGCGGAGCGCTTTCGGACGCCGGTGACGATCCTCACGGACCAGGTCATCTCCGATATGTGGGAAGACCTCTTCATCCCGGCGGACTACGACGCGCTCGATTTCGTCATTCCGCGCAAGCACAACCTCATGATGCCGTTCTACCCGGTGGGCTCCGCCGACCTCGACGTCCCGCCGAACCTGATCGGCAGGGGCACGGGGGTGTGCGTGTCGGCCTACACGCACACCGAAGAGGGCTACGACATCGAGGACATGGCCGCGCAGTGGGCCCAGACCTACCGGCTCATCAACAAGATCCGCCACCACACGGACCAGCTCGCCCGCTACGAGACGCTGGGCCTGGAGGATGCGGAGGTCGTTGCGGTCGCCTACGGCGCGAACGCGCGCACGGTGAAAACCGGCGTGCTGGAAGCACGGCGGCGCGGGGTGAAGGCCGGCTTCGTGCGGCCCATCACGCTGTGGCCGTTCCTCGACGAACTCTACGAGCGCGACTGCCGCTACGTCGTCTGCGAGCTGAACTACGACGGGCAGCTCGTGCGCGAGGTGATGCGCGCGGCGCCGGACAAGAAGAAGGTCCACTTCATGGGCAAGAGCGCCGAGCTCCACACGGTGGCCGAGGTGGCGGCGGGCCTGGAAGGGGTGGCGCGGTCGAACCGTGTCCCCGAGCTTCCATATATATGGACGGAAGTCCGCTGAGACGGCGAAAGGATCCCCTGAGATGAACAAGTTGGCTGCGAAGTATCTCCGCCCTAGCCAGATCCCGACCAAGGCGTGTCACGGGTGCGGACTCGGCATGATCGAGAACTGGCTCCTGCAGGCGATCGACGAGCTGGGCTTCAAGCAGGAAAACGTCATCTTCGGCACCGGCATCGGCTGTGTGGGCCGGCAAACCTTCGCCACGTGGGGCGGCGACAACTTCGGCGCCACGCACGGACGTGCGCTTGCCGTCGCCACCGGCCTCAAGCTCGCGCAGCCCGACAAGAAATACTTGATCGTCGTCGGCGACGGTGACGCCGCGTCGATCGGCACCTCGCACCTGATCCACGCGGCGCGCCGCAACCTCGGCGTCACCGTGATCTGCGAGGACAACATGGGCTACGAGTCGACGGGCGGGCAGTTCTCGCCGACCACGCCCGCCAACTACGTGACGAACTCGAGCCCGTACGGCATGGCCGAGCCGGGCTTCGACCCCTGCGACGTCGTCAAGGCGGCCGGCGCCACGTTCGTGGCGGAGACGACGGCCACGCAGTGGCACCAGACCGTGAAGATCGTGAAGAAGGCGCTCCAGAACGACGGATTCTCGTTCGTCCACGTGCGCTTTCCCTGTAACGAGAACTTCGGCGCGTACGCGCTCGGCACCCGCGACACCCTGAAGAACCTCGAGTGGATCTACGAGCACACGCAGGGGCGCAAGCCCGACGGCAGCGAGACGGACTTCACGTGGGAGACCGGCATCAAGCACGACGTCTCCAACAGCCGGCCGGAATTCTCGAAGATCATGCGCGACATGAACGCGCGCGTGCAGGCCGACATGGCGGCGAAGGCTGCGGCCGCGGCGGGGGACGACAAGACGCGCGACGACGGCCACGGCACGCACTGATGGCCACGGCCACGGGCACCCGCACCGAGATCCTGATCTCGGGCTTCGGCGGGCAGGGCGTCGTCCGCATGGGCCAGATCCTCGGCCTCTGCGCGATCAATCAGGGCCACCGCGTGACGATGCTGAAGAGCCACGGCACCGAGACGCGCGGGGGCTACGTGCGGGCGCAGCTCGTCATCTCTCCGGAGTACGTCGACAGCCCCGTCGTCGAGCACGCCGACGTCTTCGTCGCGTTCTCGCAGCCGGCCTACAAGAAGTTCTACGATCTCTGCGACGGCACGGTGATGTACGACCCGGAGCTCTTCGAGAACGTCGTCGACGACGCGCCCGAGCGCCACCTCGCGGTGCCCGCCACGAAGCTCTCGAAGGAAAAGTTCTCGAACCAGCTCTTCGCGAACAGGATCATGCTCGGTGCCCTCACGCGTGTAGCGTCGCTCGACTACGAAGCCATGCGCAAGGCGATGCTCGAGGTGATTCCGCGCTTCCACGAGCAGAACCTGGCCGCGCTCGATTTCGGCTACCGCCTGTCGTGACCGCCGGTCGACCCTGGCACCGCGCGTGGCCGTCACACGTCGGCCACTCGATCGACTACCCGTCCGTACCCGCGTGGTGGCTGCTTGAGCGCAACCTCCCGCGATTCGCCTCCCGCGTCGCTGTTCGCGAGCTCGACCACGAGACGCTGACCGAGCGGCGCGTGCTCACCTACGGAGAGATGGTGCGCGCGGCGCGCGGTATCGCGACGGGCCTGCGTGGCGCCGGCGTGGGGCCGGGCGCGCGCGTCGGTTATTGCCTGCCGAACGGCGCGGCGCTGATCCTCGGCTACTACGCGACCTGGTGGGCGGGCGGCACCGTCGTGCCCACGAATCCCGCGGCCCGCGACACCGAGGTCGAGCAGCAGCTCGCCGATGCCGGCGTTTCGCTCGTGATCGGCCACGCGCGCGGCGCCGGCGAGGCGGCCGCCGCGCGGCTCAAGATGCCGTTCGTCGACCTCGACGCCTTCACGGCGATGGAGCGGCTCGCGCCCGCGGACCCAGCGAACGTCTCCTCACCCCATGAAGACGTGGCCGTGCTGCTCTTCACCGGAGGCACCACCGGCCCGCCGAAGGGCGCGATGCTCACGCACCGGAACATCGTCGCGAACACGATCCAGTTCGCCGAGTGGTACGCGTTCGAGCATGGCAACGAGACGTCGCTCTGCGCGATCCCGATGTTCCACTCCGGCGGGATGTCGGGCGTGATGAACGTGCCGCTCTCAGCGGGCGCCACCCTGATCGTGTTCCCGCGCTTCAAGGCGCCGTCCGTCGCGCACGCCCTCAGCCGCTACGGGGTAACGCGCCTCTTCGGTGTGCCGACAATATTCATCGCCCTACTCGACGACGAGGAAGGCCGGCGTGCCGACTATTCCCACCTGCGCGCGTGCCGCACGAACGCGGCGCCGCTCCCCCCGAGCGTGAAGACGGCGTTCGATGCGCTCGTCGGCCGCGAGGTGCTCGTGGAAGGTTACGGGCTGACGGAGACGAGCCCGCTCACGCACGCCAACCCCATCCATCGCGCGAAGCCGGGGTCGATCGGCGTGCCGTTGCCCGACACCGACGCGCGCATCATCGATCTGGAATCAGGCCGCGACGTCGCTCCGGGCGAGAACGGCGAGTTGCTGATCCGCGGGCCGCAGGTGATGCGCGGCTATTGGAACCGGCCGGAGGAGACGACGCGCGCGTTCGTGGACGGCTGGTTCCGGACGGGCGACGTTGCGACGATGGATGGCGACGGGTATTTCGCGATCGTCGACCGCGCGAAGGACATGATCAACACCGCGGGCTTCAAGGTGTGGCCGCGCGAGGTCGAAGAGGTCATCTACGGTCACGAGGCCGTGAAGTTCGCGGTGGTCGTCGGTATGGCCGACGGCTATCGCGGCGAAGTCGTCAAGGCGTTCGTCGTTCGGAAAGAGGACGCGCGCGTGACCGAGGACGAGATCCTCGCGCACTGCCGCGCGCGCCTGTCGACGTACAAGCTCCCGCGCGCCGTGGAGTTCCGCACGGAGCTGCCGACGAGCGCCGCCGGCAAACTGCTCCGTCGCGCCCTCCGCGACGAGGCGTGAGGCTGACCATGGAGGTCGAGCACGTCGTGCAGCCGCCGCGCGGGCTCCTGATCTCGATCGAAGCCGTCCCGGTCGCATAGGACCGGAGACAAGGGGGACCACCCGATGAAGCCTTTCGCCCTGGCGGTTCTGCTGTTGCTCGCGGTGCCCGTCATCGCCCAGGAGAAGTATCCGAGCCGGCCCATCGACTTCATCTGCACGTGGGGTACGGGCGGCGGCGCCGACACCATGGCTCGACAGATCGCGAACCTCGCACAGCCCGTGCTCGGCGTGGCGTTGCCGGTGTCGAACGTGCCCGGCGCCTCCGGCAACACCGGCATGGCCCAGCTGCTCGCGGCGAAGCCCGACGGCTACACGATCGCGACCTACATTCAGGACACGCTGATGACGCTGCCCATGGGGCTCGCGCGCTACAAGATCGACGAGTTCGAGTGGATCACGCGCACGCAGGTCGCGGATTCGTTCCTGTTCGTCAAGTCGGACGGGCCGTTCAAGACCGCGCAAGAGCTCTTCAAGCACGCGCAGGCGAACCCCGGTAAGCTTCGCGTAGCCGCCACCGGCTTCGGCACGGTCGACGACGTCACGGTGCGCTTCCTCGAGAAAAAGGGTTACAAGATGACGACGGTGCCGTACCCGAAGCCCGGCGAGCGGTACGCGGCGGCGCTCGGAGGCCACACCGAGGTCATCTACGAGCAGGCGGGCGATGTCCTGCAATACCTCAAGGCCGGCCAGCTCAGGCCGCTCGTGATCTTCGCGGAGAAGCGCCATCCCGCCTTCGCGGACGTCCCGACGTCGAAGGAGCTCGGCTTCGACATCACGTTGCCGCAGTTCCGCGGCATCGTGGCGAAGAAGGGCACCCCGCCGGAGCGCCTGAAGGCACTCGCCGACGCGATCAAGAAGGCCATCGACACACCGCAGTACAAGACGTTCGCGGAGGAGTGGTACATGAGCCCGGATTCCTACATGGGGCCCGAAACGTTCGGCAAGTGGGTGGCCGGCGAGGTCGATACGCTCGACCGGCTCGTGAAAGAGTTCGGCCTCCGGAAGTAGGATGGCGGCTGCCGCACCGCTCCTCGGTATCGCCCTTGCGGTCGCGCTGCTGCTGGCATCCCGCGGCCTCGACAATGTCTCCGCGCCGGGGCAGCTCGGTCCCGCATTCTGGCCGCGCCTCGTCCTGGCCGGTCTCGCCGTCGCGTGTCTCGCGAAGGCGGTCGAGGCAGGGCGGCGACCCGTCCGCGTGTCCCGGCCGGCGGCGCCGCTCGCGCGCGGGTGGCTCACGGCCGCGATCGCGCTCATCGTGCTCTACGTGCTGGTGACGCCACTCCTCGGCTTCGCGCTCGCCACGGCGGCCTTCATCGCGGTCTTCCTTGCGCTGTGCGGGACGCGCGCGCCGCTCGTGCTCGCGGTGAACGCCGTCGCCGGAACCGTGGCGCTGCTCTATCTCTTCGTAAAGCTCGTCTACCTGCCGCTCCCCAAGGGCGAAGGCTCCTTCGAGCTGTTCACCCTCGCCCTGTACCGCGCACTCGGGATCTTTTGAACATGGGGGAGATCTTCGGGGGGCTCGGGCTCGGGTTCCTGAACGCGTTCCAGCCGCTCAACTTCCTGATGATCGTGACGGGACTCGTGATCGGCATCGTCGCCGGCGCCTTGCCCGGCATCACCATGCTCAACGCGATCGTGCTGGTGCTGCCGTTCACGTACCTGATGGGCATCGTCCCCGCGCTGCTCCTGATGATCGGCGTCTATGGCGGCGGGGTGTTCGGCGGATCGATCACCGGCATCCTTTTCAACATCCCGGGCGATCCCATGAACGTGCCGACGACGTGGGAAGGCTACCAGCTCAACCGCCAGGGCAAGACGCAGTACGCGCTGGGCCTCGCCATCATGAGCTCCGCGTTCGGCGGCCTGGTGAGCGCGCTCTTCCTCGCGTTCCTGGCACCGCCGTTCGCGAAGATCGCGCTCGGCTTCTCCACGGTCGAGTTCTTCGCCGTCGTCGTCTTCGGCCTCGCGAGCGTGTCGGTGCTCGGTCAGCACTCGATGGCCGCCGCGTTCGTCTCGCTCTTCGCGGGGATGGTGCTCGGCGCGGTGGGGACGGAGGCGCAGTACGGCGTCGAGCGCTTCGTCTTCGACGTGCCGTTCCTGAAGACCGGCATCGACTTCGTGACGGTGCTCATCGGCCTCTTCGCTATCGGGGAGGTGCTCGACCAGATCGTGGGTACCGCGGAGCCGGCGGCGGAGAACCCGGACACGCGCGCCGTGCCGCGCCTGCCGCTGCTGGATCTTTGGCCGCTGCGCTGGCCGCTGATCCGCGGGACCGCCGTCGGCATCGCGGTCGGCGGGCTCGCCGGCGCCGGCGCCACCGTGTCGTCGTTCGTCTCGTACGGCCTCGAGAAGCAGATCTCGAAGGAGCCGGAGATGTTCGGCAAGGGCCACGCCGGCGGGCTCGTCGCCTCCGAGTCCTCGGTGAACGGCTCGACGGGCGGCGCCATGATCCACCTGCTCACGCTGGGCATTCCCGGCAGCGCGGCCACCGCCGTGATGATGGGGGTCTTCCTCATCCACGGCATCCAGCCGGGGCCGCTGCTGTTCACCCGGCAGACGGAGCAGGTCTACACGATCATCGCCGGCATGATCCTGGCC
>JACORX010000290.1 GCA_016179165.1 Candidatus Rokuibacteriota bacterium
ACCGTGGCGCGCACGCGCATGGCGCAGTTGTTGTCTTCCATGATGTCGAGGCGGCCTCTTACGGCGGGCGTGTCGAGGTCGCTGACAGCGGTCATGCGCGGCTCTCCCGTCGGGTGAGGGTGGGCCGCGGGACGGGCGCGCTCAGACCTGCGCGTGGCCGCCGTGCCGGATGCCGAGGACATAGATGACCTTGCCCAGCGCGATGAACTCGGCGAGGACCCACGTCAGCTCGAGGAGCTCGTCGTCCGTGAAGCGCGCGCGGAGATGGTCCCACAGCCCGTCGTCCACAGCGTGGTGGTCGGCGAAGAGCCGGTCGGCGTAGCGGAGCGCGGCCTTCTCCCGCTCGGAAAAGGGCCCGCGCTCGTAGTCGCGGAGCGCCGTCACCAGCTCCTCGGTGATGCCCTCGCGCCTTCCCAAGGCGTAGCGCGTGGCCATTCAGTAGCCGCAGTCGTTGAGTTGCGCGAGCCTAAGCCGCGCGAGCTCCTTGGTGCGGTGCTCGACGAGTCCCTTCCGCACGAGCGGCGAGTAGAAGGCGACGAAGCGCGCGAGCGTCTCCGGCAGCCTGGCGAGGGTCAGAATGAAGTTCGGATCGCCGCCGTCGGCCTGCCACTTTTCGAGCATCGCGCGGAGCGCGGGCGAGAGCGCGGCCGGGTCGAGGAGCGGGAGTCGGGGCATGGGGCGCAGGGCGGCGCTAGTCGGGATTATTCATGAACGGACGATCCGCGAAACGGGTGGGTCCTGTCGCCGGGGGCCGCTCCCGCGCCGCCGGCTCCGTCACCCACTCGCCCGAATCGCCGCTCTTCGAGCGGCGTGCGGGACTCGGGGGTCCCGCTTCGCTCGGCTGCGCGGGAGCGGCCCCCGGCGCCACCCACCCGGTTTTCCCTATGCGCGTTCATGAATAATCCAGGCTAGGGTGCCGTGACCGTGACGGCGCCGGCCGACGAGGTGATGGTGAAGTTGGCGTCGCCCTGCCTGGCGTATTCGTACGGCGTGAAGCCGGTGGGCGGCGCCGGTACCCTCGCCAGGAACGGCCCGCCGGTCACACCCGAGGCCGTCCGCGCCTCGCATAGGTCCGCGACGGAGTCGGGCAGGGTGCCGAAGGTTGCCTGGTACTGGCGGACGGCGCTCGCGATCGCCTGGGCGTCGGCGCGCGCCTTGGTAGCGCGCACGGCGGGTAGGTCCTGGCTGATGCCCTTCTGCTCGCGCTCGCAGGACCCGAGCCCCAGAGACAGCACCGCGATCAGACCGACTGCCGCCTTCAGCATGGGCGTCATTATGCCAGAGAGCGCCGCGTGCGACGGGGCGGCGGCGCGGAGCGCGCGCGTCACGCCTTCCGCTGCCGGGCGACGGAGATCCCCGCCGCGCCCATCTCGATGAGCCTGCCGCCTTCCGATGCGGGCTTGAACTGGCGCAGCAGCTCCTCGCGGCTCGTCCCCGGCGGATAGAAGTACTCCGCGCGCTCGGCGGAGAGCGCGTGGGAGGCGATGAGGCGCTTCTCGCGCGGGATGCCGGCCATGCGCTCGGCGAGGAGCCAGGAGACGCCCGGACCGAGCTTGAAGCCGGTGCCGCAGCCGCTGCCGGCATAGAAGACCGCGCCGCCCGTGCCCGGCACCAGGCCCTCGAAGGGCAATTCCTCCGGGTTCATGTAGTAGGCGCCGCCGGCGATGTCGGCGGGCGTTTTGCCGAGGTTGAGTCCCTGGGAGGACAGCACGGGGAAGTGAGGCATCACCTCCACCAAGGTCTCGATCATGACCTGGTCGAGCCCCACGCGCATGCCCCCGATCTCGCCGCCCCGCGGACGGTAGTCGTCGCGCTGGAGCTCCCGGTGGTGCGTCCCGAAGATGAGCCCGTCGCCCTCGGGGCGGAAATAGATGTCGCGCCAGTGCGAGATGGTCGGCGCGTCGATCAGCTCCACCTCGCGGCGCGCGCCGTGCGGCCCCACGGCGTAGCGCCGCTGGGCAAATGTGTTGTCGGGCGAGTTCCGTATGTACGGCACCTGGTGGAAGCTGGTGAAGGTGGGCATTTCCCAGCCCGCCGCTCGCCGCACGAGCGCCGCGTTGCCGCGTCCCGCGGCCAGCACGATCCTGTCGGCCTTGAGCGTCTCGCGGGCGACGACGTGGCGCTCGGCTCCTCGCTGTGACCAGCGCTCCAGCACGAGACCGGTCACTCGCTCGCCATCCCGAAGGAACTCGGCGACGTGGGAGTACAGGCTGACGCAGACGCCCGCCTCGAGGCAGGCCTCGAAGAAGCCGGTGAGCGCCGTGCCGCCGTCGGCGAAGCCGCCTTCCTCGTCGGCCAGCACGTGGGTCGAGTCCTCCACGTCCATGATCCGCTCGAGGTTGCGGCGACGGCCCGGCCCGAGTCGCGCGAGATAGTCCCGCATGCGGACCACTTCGAGGCGGCCACCCGCACCCTCGGCGATCCGCGTGACTTCAGCCAGGATGCCGGGCACGCCGGACTCGGACACGAAGCGCGCCCAGCCGGTAGGCACGAAGCCCAGGTGCACCGGAGCGCCGAGCCCCAGCCGCGCGACGGGATCGCGGTAGATCTCGCGCGCGAACGCCGCCACCCGGACGACGTCGAGGTCGGAATAGGCGATGCGGATGATGCCGCCCGTGTTGACCGTGATGCACTCGCCGGGGATGGCGTTGTCCTCGAGGACAAGCACACGCGCCCCCCGATGCTTGGCGAGAAA
>JACORX010000291.1 GCA_016179165.1 Candidatus Rokuibacteriota bacterium
CGAGTGGAGCATGTCGGGGTTGGTAAGCACGAGGTTGGCCCGCGCGCGCACTGAGCGGCGCGCGTCCTGCGGTGTGTCTCCGTCGTAGGTGTACATCCGCATGTCGGGCAGCGTCTTGGCGAGCTCCATGAGCTCGGCCAGCTGGTCCTGGGCCAGCGCCTTGGTGGGGAAGAGATAGAGGACGCGGGACTCGGGCTGCTGCACGAGGGCCTGGAGCACCGGCAGGTTGTAGCAGAGCGTCTTGCCGGACGCGGTCGGGGTCACGACGACCAGGTTCTCGCCCTTGGCGACCGTGTCATAGGCCTTGGCTTGGTGCGAGTAGAGCTGCTGGACGCCACGGCCCCGGAGCGCTTCGAGCAGGCGCGGATCGAGCGAGGAAGGAAACGGCGCCAGGACCGGGGGCTTGGCGTCGAAGCGGCGCGTGGCGGTGATGAGGGGGCCGGTGCGGGACGAAGTCAGGAGACTGTCGAGGATCTCCTGCAGTGACATGGCTCATCCTATGTTTAGTGTGAGAGTCTTGTCAACTTTCGGCCGCCGTGCCACCGTGTAGCCATGCTCCGGATCCTGCCACCGCTCTGCTGGACGGGGCTCATCGCGTACTTCGGAGGCAGCCAGTGGGGCGGGACTCCCACCGCCGCGTGGCTCGGTCCTCTTCTTCGCGCGCTCCTGCCCACCGCGTCACTTGAAGAGTTGGCAATGGCTCATCTCCTCATCCGCAAGGCCGGCCACGTCATTGAATACGCCGTCCTCGCCGGTCTCTGGCGGCGAGGCGTGGGAGGCGCGTGGGCGCCGCTGAGTCTCGCGATGCTGACGGCCTGCCTCGATGAGCTGCGCCAGTCGTTCACTCCCGGACGCGTGGGCAGCATGACCGACGTGCTCCTCGACGGCGCAGCCGCTGTGACCGCGCTCGGGCTGATCGCCCTACGCGCACGGCTGCGCGGGCCAGTCTCGTGAGGCAGCCAGCCGAGTGGCGACAGGCTGACCTGCCCCAGCCACCTCCCTACACGCTCCGCAACGTCGTGCGCATCATCGGCCCCAGCGCCATCCTGCTGGGACTGTCGCTCGGCTCCGGCGATTGGATCCTCGGGCCAGCCGCCACGGCCCGCTGGGGCCCGGGCATACTCTGGATCTGCACGCTATCCGTCCTGCTGCAGGCGCTGCTCAACACGGAGATGGCCCGCTACACGCTCGCGACCGGCGAGTCCATCTTCGCGGGATTCATGCGCGTGGCGCCTGGGCCGCGCGTGTGGGGACCGGTCTACGCCCTCCTGCACCTCGGGCAGGTGGGCTGGCCGGGCTGGGCGCTTGCGGCGGCCTCCACGCTCGCGGCCGCCTTCCTTGGGCGCATGCCGCGAGCCGAGGACGGGGCCGTCGTCGTCGGACTGGGCTACGCGATCTTCCTCGGAGCCGTCGCGGTAACCCTGCTCGGCACCCGGGCCCGGCGGACGGTCGAGTGGGCCGAGTGGCTCGTCATGGCCTGGACGCTCGGGTTCCTGGCCGCCCTCGGGCTGCTCCTCGTTCCCTGGAGTGTCTGGCAGGCCGTCGCCGTCGGCTTCGTGTGGCCCTCCCTGCCCGCCGAACGGGACGTGAGCTTCGATTGGGTGCTGCTTGCGGCCTTCGCCGCCTACGCGGGCGGAGGCGGCACCATCAACGCGGCCCTCACCCACTGGCTCCGGGACAAGGGCTTCGGCATGGCGGGTACGATCGAAAGCCGGCCGGTAGTGGTCGGCGGCGAGAGCGTCCGCTTCGCGCGGGAAGGGATGGCATTCGCACCGACCGAGGCCAACCTCGGCAAGTGGCGGCAGTGGTGGCGCTACTTGAGAACGGACTTCTGGTACCTCTGGACGGCCGGCTGTCTCGCCGGCATGGCGCTCCCCGCGCTGCTCGCGGCTCACTTTGCCACGCGCGGGGAAATCTGGACGGGCTTGACCGCGCCCGCATGGCTCGCGCAGGCCGTAGGGTGGCGATACGGATTCGTGGTCTGGACGCTCGTTCTCCTCACCGGCTTCGCCATCCTCGCCCTGACGCAGGTCGGCATCGTCGAAGGCTTCGCGCGGAGCGTAACGGACATCCTGTGGACAGCCCGCGCGCGGAGCCGCGCGCCGGGGGCCGAGGGCGCCGCGGGCGGCCTCTACTACGCCGTGCTCGTGGCCTTCACGGCGGCCGGCTGCGCCGCCATGACGCTCGCAGACCCGTTCCGGCTCATCCTGATCGGCGCCAACGTGGCGGCGCTCAATTTCGTCCTGCTCTCCCTGCACACGGTCTGGATCAATCGCGCGCTCCTGCCGCGGGAGCTGCGCCCGTCCCTCTGGCGCGAGCTCGGGGTGCTTGCCTGCGGTGCGTTTTTCGCGGCGCTGCTGGCCAAGGTTCTGCGCGACCCCACGCGGCTGTCCGGGCTCTTAGGCTAGCCAGACCCAGTCAGGTCAGGTCGAAGGGGAGAATCTCCCTCAGACCGGAAGCCCATGGCGCCCGCGCTAACCTGCGCGCGCCGTCCGGGCGCGCGTCCGCGTTCAGCGCGTGGTTAGCCGTCGCTTCCCCTTTGAAGAACTCAACGCTGCGCTTGCACGACGCGATCGTGACCTTGACGCCCTCCTCCCGAACGACGAGGCCCTCCGGTCGCGGAAGAAAGTCACGAACGACCTTCAGTCTCCCGAGCGGCTCATCCGTGTATCTGATTTTCGGGTCATAGATTGCCTTGCCACTTCGCAAGTATCCAGCGCCAAAGATTCGAACGACATCCTCACGATGCGTGAAACGGATCGTCAGTACTCGGCCATCGACTCGACCGAAGCAGCTGGTTACACCTCTATCCGGTAGACGCGAGCGGCAGTGTCGTGGAACATCGCCGCGCGCTCGGCGGCTGAGTGGCCCTTGGACAGCCGCTTGAAGGCGTTGTACATCACGTTGTAGGAGTACGAGACCTTATCAACCGGGAAGTTGCTCTCGAACATGCACCGGCCGGGGCCGAACTGCTCGATGCAGTACGTCATGAAGGGCGCCATCGACGCCGCCAGATCTTCCGAGCCGATGGGCGCAGTCCGGGCATGCCAGTCGAAACCGGTCCGCGGCATGCCGATGCCGCCCAGTTTCACGTAGACGTTGGGGCACGCCGCGACGGCGGCGATCCCACTCCGCCAGGCGGCCAGCACCTCGTGGTCCCGGTTGGCGTAGGGGCCGGTCCGCAGCAGCCCGCCGATGTGGTTCAAGATGATGCTGAGGTCAGGAACGGCCTTGGCGAACGCCGCCAGCTCGGGCAGCTGCGGGAAAAATAGCCACGCCTCGAGGGACAACCCCATCCGCGCCAGCACCCGCGCGCCGGCCCGGAATTCCTCACCGGCCAGCTGCCCCTGCCTGTTGTGCGCGGCCGTGTTCTCCACCTCGGGGTGCGGGTCCCACGTCACGGAATGGCGGATACCCCGAAACCGGTTGGGGCTCGCCGCCCGCAACGCGTCCAGCACCGGCGCTACGCGAGCACCCAGATTCAGGTTGGCGTGACCGACAATGGCGGCGGCAGCCCGGCCGGGGCCGTACAGACCGCTGGCGCTCGCCGCGGCCAGCCCCTGGACGAATTCGACTTCCCCCACGGGACGCATCTCCTCAGGGCCGTCGGCGCGGTACATCGCGCGCGCCTCGATGAACACGGTGGAGCGCACGTTGTGGCCGCTGTGGGTGTCGGCGGCCAGTTCGTGGAGCAGATAGCGCTGGTAGGGCAGGCGCGCGGTCCGAAAGTCCCAAAAGTGGTGGTGGGGATCGCAGATGGGCATCTCCGGCTCCACGGTCGGCTCCGTGGTCAGCGCGAGCCAGTCATTTCCTCCGAACGGCATAACGGCACCTCCATGACTAGGTTGTTTACTATGTCAACCAGACCCCGTCAGGCCAAGTCCCAGACCCCGTCAGGTCAGATCGAAGAGGAGCACCTCGGCACGCACCGTGCCGGTGATCTCGATCGCCACCTCATCGCTCACCGCGGCGCCATCGCCGGCGCCGAGCGTCGAGCCGTTGAGGCTCACCGCGCCGCGCGCCACGTGGAGCCAGGCGTAGCGTCCGGGCACCAGCGCGTGGCGCACCGACTCGCCGGGCTGGAGCAGGGCCGTCCAAAGGTCTGCGTCCTGGTGGATCGTGACGGCGCCATCGCGCCCGTCGCCCGCGGCGACCAGGCGAAGTCGCCCTCGCCGCTCCTTCTGAGGGAATCGCTTCTGCTCGTAGCCGGGCGGAAGCCCGCGCTCGCGCGGCAGGAGCCAGATCTGCAGGAAGTGCACCGTCGCCTCCGGCGACGAGTTGAACTCGCTGTGGGTCACGCCCGTGCCCGCGCTCATGCGCTGCAGATCCCCCGGCCGGATGACCGAGCCGTTGCCCATGCTGTCCTTGTGCTCGAGGACGCCCTCGAGCACCCAGGTCAGGATCTCCATGTCACGGTGCGCGTGCGGGCCGAATCCCTCGGCGGGCTGGACGCGGTCCTCGTTGATGACGCGCAGCGACCGGAAGCCCATGTGCCTGGGGTCGTGGTACGAGGCGAACGAAAACGTGTGGCGTGTGTCGAGCCAGCCGTGGTCGGCGTGGCCGCGCTCAGCCGCCGGGCGGAGGGCGATCATGGCGCCGTGACGACGGCGCCGCGCGCCGGGACGAGACGGATGTCGGCGAGGGCTCTCCTCACAGCTTCAGCCGGGGGTCCAGCGTGTCGCGGAGACCGTCGCCGAGGAGATTGATGCCGAGCACCGTCACGAGGATCGCCAGGCCCGGGAAGGTCGCGAGCCACCACGCCGTCGAGAGGTAGACGCGCCCGTCGGCGAGCATGCCGCCCCACGTCGGCGTCGGCGGCTGGACTCCCAGCCCCAGGAAGGACAGCGCGGACTCGATGACGATGACGCGCGCCATGTCGAGCGTGGCGACCACGAGCCACGGCGTGAAGGCGTTCGGCAGCACGTGGCGGAGCAGCACCCGCCCGTCCCGGCTGCCGAGCGCGATGGCCGCCTGCACGAACTCGCGCTCGCGGATCGAGAGCACCTCGCCGCGGACGACGCGCGCATACACCACCCACGAGGACACGCCGATCACGATGATGATGTTGCGCAGGCTCGGGCCGAGCACGCCGATGACGGCGATGGCGAGCTGGATGAACGGGAAAGCCAGCTGGACGTCGGCCAGGCGCATGAAGAAGTCGTCCACCTTGCCGCCGAAGTAGCCGGATACGAGGCCGATGGCCATGCCGAGCACGCCGGAGATCAGGACGGCCGACAGCCCGACGACAAGCGCGATGCGCGAGCCGAAGATCACGCGGGCCAGGATGTCGCGGCCCAGGTGGTCGGTGCCGAGCGGGTGGACGCTCCCTTCGGCGGTCTGCCACCCGGGCTCCTTGAGGCGGTGGTTGATGTCCTGCTCGAGTGGGTCGAAGGGCGTGAGCCACGGGGCGAAGGCGGCGGCGAACAGGACAATGCTCACGACGCCCAGCCCGAAGAGCGCCGTGCGGCGCCAGGCGAGCCGCTTGAGCGTCTTCACCCACTGCCGCTCCTCGACCTCGACCAGAGCTCGCAGCGCGACAGCGGTGCCGTTTGGCGGCGTCATCAGCGGAACCTGATCCGCGGATCGAGCCACGTGTAGGCGACGTCCACGAGGAAGTTCAGGAACACGAAGGTGCTTGCGAGAATGAAGACGGCCGCCTGCACCACAGGGTAGTCGCGGTTGAAGATGGCCTGCACCGAGAGGCGCCCGACCCCGGGCCAGGCGAAGATGGTCTCGGTGATGACCGAGCCGCCGAGCAGCGTGCCGAGCTCGATCCCGACGATGGTGACGATGGGGATCGACGCGTTCTTGAGCGCGTGCTTCCAGACCACCGGCTGCTCGCTGACTCCCTTGGCCCGCGCGGTACGGATGTAGTCCTGCCCGAGCACCTCCAGCATGCCGGAGCGCGTGAGCCGCGTGATGCGCGCCGTGGTGAAGAGCCCGAGCGTCACCGCCGGCAGGATGAGGTGCTGGAAATCCCCGCGGCCCGAGGAGGGCAGCCAGCCGAGCCGCACCGAGAAAACCAGGATCAGCATGATCCCGAGCCAGAAGGTCGGCATCGCCTGGCCCATGAGCGCGACCACGGTCGAGATGTAGTCGATGGGCGTGTTCCGCTTGACCGCCGAGATGATGCCGGCTGGAATGGCGAGGCACAGCGCGAGGAGGAGCCCGGCCCCGGCCAGCTCGAACGTCGCGGGCAGGCGTTCCAGGACGAGGTGCATCGCGGGCTCCCCGTGGCGGACCGACTCGCCGAAGTTGCCGCGCAGCGCGCCCTTGAGAAAACGGACGTACTGCACGAACACGGGATCGTCGAAGCCCATCGCCTTGCGGAAGCGCGCCACGTCCTCGGCCGTGGCGTCCGGCGGCAGCAGCAGCGCGGCCGGATCACCAGTGAGGTGCAGGATCAGGAACACAACGACGGAGACGCCGAAGAGCACGAGCACCGCCTGCCAGAGCCGGCGGAGCAGATAGGACCTCATGCGGGAACGCGCTCCAATCGAGCCACGGCCTCGATGTGCGGGGTGTGCGGGAACATGTCCACCGGCTGCACCCACTCGAGGCGATAGCCGCCGCGCACGAGCTCGCCCAGGTCCCGCGCCAGCGTCGCGGGGTTGCACGAGACGTAGACGATCCGCGCGGGGCCCAGCTGCAGCAGCGCGCGCAGCGCCTTCGGGTGGAAGCCCGCCCGCGGCGGGTCCGCCACGACCACCTGAGCGCTGATGCCCTGCGCTATCAGCGACGGAAGCACGAAGCGAACTTCCCCGGCGAGGAAGGTGCAGTTGGCGATGCCGTTGGCGGCGGCGTTGCGGGCCGCGTCGTCCACCGCAGCCTGCGTCACCTCGACGCCGTACACCCAGCGGCAGCGCGTGGCCAGCTGCAGGCTGATGGCGCCCGTGCCGGAGTACAGATCGAGCACGGTCTCCCCGCCCGTAAGACCCGCCGAGCCGACCACGAGGGCGAAGAGGCGCTGGGCCTGCGCGGTGTTGGTCTGGAAGAACGAGTTGGCCGAGACCTGGAACTCGAGCCCGCCCACCGACTCCCGGATGTGGTCGCGGCCGCCGAGGAGGTGCTCCTCCACGCCCACCGCCACGCTCGCCTTCTTGGAGTTGACGTTCACCACCACGCTCGTGGGCCGTGGCTCGCGCGCCGAGAGCCGCTCGGCCAGGGGCGCCAGCTCCGACACCGCCGGCGACGAGGTGACGATGTTGACCATGCTCTCGCCCGTCCCGTACCCCTCGCGCAGCATCAGGAAGCGCAGGAGTCCCTCGCCGGAATCCTGCTCCCACGCGGTGAGCCCGCTCGCGGCGAAGAAGCGCCGCGCCTCGTCGAGCAACGCGTTCATGCGGTCGGACTGGAGGAGGCACCGCTCGATGTCGAGGACCGCGTCGTAGCGCTCCGCCTCGTGGAGGCCCACCGTCAGGCCCGCGCCATCCCCGGCGCGCGCGATCGTGAACTCCATCTTGTTCCGGTAGCCGTAGGTCTCCGCGGCAGCGAGGATGGGGCGGACGTCGACGGGGCCGAGGCCGCCCAGCCGCTCGAGCGCGTCGGCGACCTGCTTGGACTTGAACGACAGCTGCGCCTGGTAGTCCACGTGCTGCAGCCTGCAACCCCCGCAGCGCCCGAAGTACGGGCACGGCGCCTCGACCCGGTGCGGTGACGGAATCTCGATGGCCTCGATCGTGCCGCGGCCGAAGCGGGAACGGGCCTGGTCGAGGCGGACGTTGAGGCGGTCACCGGGCACACCGCCCCGTACGAAGACCACGTAGCCGTCCGCCCGGCCGACGCCTTCGCCCCCGAATGCGAGGTCGTCGATTGTGATGGACACGCGTTGACCGCGCTGGGGCCGGCTCATGGCAGCGTCATGATAAGGGCCGCTCCCGGGGGAGTCAATTTGCAGGGCGCCGATAAGGGCCCACCTGCTTCGTTGGAGCCCTCGACTGCGGGCTCGTGGCCGTTCGAGCTGAGGGGCGGCGCCCCGAGGCGAGGGCTGAGACAGTCGTGCGGTTCGTCTGCAGAATCAACTCAGCCCTCGTCTCACGACGGCATACGCCGTCGTTCAACTCGAAAAGCGGGGCCCCGCCTCGCATCTGGACCCTTCTCGCCGCCCTGCGGCGGCCTCAGCCCTCGTTTCGCGCAGGCGGCGAGCCTTTTGGCCGTGTGCTATCCGTATGGCAGCGGGGGGACGGGTCAAGTATGATGGAAAGCGCGATGGGCACGCGTGGCGGCCGTAATCCGGTTAGGGTCGGCAACCTGCTGACCGCGGCGGTCCCGGCCTTGGCCGAGCGGATGATCGAGGACGCGATACGCCGGGAGTGGGCGCAGACGGCGGGCCCCGAGGCCGCCCGGCGCTCCCGCCCCGGGGCGCTCCGGCAAGGCACGCTCCAGGTCAGCGTAGACAACTCTCCGTGGCTCCAGGAACTGACGCTGCGCTCCGCTGCCATCGTGGCCGCGCTGCGGAAGCGCCACGGCTCGGCCGTCATCGAGCTGCGGTTCGCGCTGGGCAGCGGCCGTGACGACGCCGACGTCGCCACGGGGTCCGCGCGCGCGGACACCGAGGCCCCTCAGGGGCGCCTGACCGTCCCCGAGCGACGCCTGACCGTCGAAGAGGCACGCCTGGTGGATGCCGCCGCCGGCCAGGTCCACGACCTCGCGCTCAAATCGGCGCTCAAGAGGCTTCTGACCAAGGACTTACTGGCGCGCGGCGAGCGACCCGCTCCCGCCGCTTCGGAGCAGCCATGACCCGAATCTGGATTGTCCTCCCGGCCGCGGTCGTCCTCTTCGGCTGCGCGTCGATGGGACCCCCGACCGCCGCCGATGACCCCGGCGCGACGGCTGAGGCACCGTCCCCGAGGATCCGCGATCCGCGCGCCGCCGCATACTACTTCTACACGGTCGCCCAAATGCACGCCCGCGCAGGCCGTGTCCAAGACGCCATCGTCTCGCTCCGCCAGGCGATCGACCGAGATCCCGACACGACGGCGCTGTGGGTGCAGCTCTCCCAATGGCTGGCGCGCGCCAACGAGTCGGCCGAGGCCGTCGAGGCGGCGCACAAGGCAATCGCGCTCGAGCCCGGCAACGCGACGCCCCATCTCACGCTCGCCGACGTCTTCCGGCGTCAGCGCCGCTTCGCCGACGCCGAGGGCGAGCTCGAGAAGGCTATCCAGCTGGCGCCCGGCTCCCCCGACGCCTATATCGCCCTCGCCCAGCAGCACCTCGAGCTGAAACAGTTCGACAAGGCGCGGGCGGTACTGCTGCGCCTGGTCGCGATCCAGCCCGGCTCGGCCCAGGGGCAGAACCTGCTCGGACGCGTGGCCATCGAGGGCGAGCAGTGGAACGAGGCGATCACGCGCCTCAAGCGCGCTGTCGAGCTCGACCCCGACATGGACGCGGCGTGGATGGCGCTCGGCTTCGTGTACGAGACGCGCCAGCAGCCGGAAGAAGCGCTCAAGGTCTACCGGCAGGCGCTGCAGGCCAATCCGGAGAGCATCACCTTCGTCGAGCGGCTGGGCGACGTGCTGGTCCGGCTCGGCCGCTTCAAGGAGGCGCAGCAAGAGGTCGAGGCGCTGGCGGAGTCCGCCCCGCGCGACCCGCGCATCTGGATCAAGCTCGGCGCGATCTACTACGAGCAGAAGCAGTGGGATCGCGCCGTGTCGGCCTTCCGCAACGCCGTCGCGATCGAACCCACCAACCTCAGGGCGCGCTATTTCCTCGCTACCGCGCTCATTGATTCCGGCAAGGATACGGAAGCGGTCGACGAGCTCGAGAAGATCCTGGCCGCCGACCCGCGCTCGGTCGACGCCCGCGTCCAGCTCGCGTTCCTCCACGGCCGCGCCAAGCGCCACGACGAGGCCATCCGGCTCCTGCAGGAAGCCGTCAACATCGAGCCCAAGCGGGGCGAGCTCTTCCTTTACCTGGGCACCGCGTACTTCCGGGCCCAGCAGTACGACCGCTCGCTCGCTGCGCTCCAGGAAGGGCTCAGTCTCGACGCCAACAACAAGGACCTGGTCTTCCAGACGGGCGTCGTCTACGAAAAGCAGGGACGCATCGACGACGCCGTGACGGCCTTCCGCCGCGTGCTCGTGCTCGACCCCAAGCACGCCGAGTCCTACAACTACATCGGCTACATGTACGCCGAGCGCGGCCAGAATCTGACCGAGGCCGTGCAGCTCATCAAGCGCGCGCTCGACCTCGACCCCGAGAACGGTTACTTCATCGACAGCCTGGGCTGGGCCTACTACCAGCAGGGCCGCTACGCCGACGCGCTCAAGGAGCTGCAGCGCGCCGTGTCCTTGGCCAAGGAAGACCCAGTTATCCTCGACCACCTGGCCGACGCCTACATCAAGACGGGCCGCACCGACGACGCCATCACGGCCTGGGAGCGTGCGCTCAAGGGGGACGTCGACAGCGGCGTCGCCGGGACGATCAAGAAGAAGCTCGACGATGCGCGCGACAAGGCCCGCCGGTCCAAGGGCGGTGACCGTCCCAAGGCGGAGCAGAAGTAAGCTCGCCGGCCTGCTGCTGGGCGCGCTCGCCCTGTCGGGCGGCTGCGCTTCGCTTACGCCGCGCCAGCCGCTCCCGCCCGACGTGCTAGCCGCGCGCGCCACGCTCGAGGCGCGCTGGCGCGACTTTCATGACCTGCGCTCCCTGGCCGAGATCAGGATTCGCCGGGACACACGCATCGACCGCCTCTCGGGCGTGCTCCTCCTCCGCGCGCCTGCTTCGCTCCGCTTCGAAGCCTTGTTGCCCTTCGGACCGCCCCTGCTCGTTGTCGCCTCCGATGCCGACGCCGTCACGCTCTGGGAGGTGCCCAGCGAGCGCGCCTTCATCGGGCGCTCCTCCCCGGATGCCACCCGCCGCTGGCTTGGGCTGGCGCTGGGCGCCGAGGAGCTGGTCAGCCTCCTGGCAGGCTATGCCCTGCCCGCCCGCGACCCGCTCTCGGGCCAGATACTGCCGCCGGATGACATCGGTCCATCGCTGGCTTTCGAGACCGCCGACGGTCGCCAACGAATCTGGCTCGATCCGGCCTCGGGCGACGCCCGCCAGATCGAGTGGACGGGCGGCTCCCAACCGGCCCGCGCCGTCTTCATTCCTGACGGTCTGCGACTCGCGACGCTCGACGGCAAGCTCGACGTGACGGTACGCTACCGAGACCCTCGGCGGGACTCCGGCTTCGACCCCGAGCTGCTCAAGCTGACTGTCCCGCAAGGTGTGAGAATCCAAGACTTCCGTTGACCGTCCGCAGGAGCGCGTGGTAGGCTTTATCGCCTTGTTGAAGCGGCCGGGAAGCGCCCGACACTTGGTGCTGCGAACCTCGGCCAAGGTCAATCTGGCCCTCGAGGTTCTTGGCAGGCGTTCCGACGGATACCATGAGTTGTCCACCGTGATGCAGGCGGTGGATCTCTTTGATCGCTTGACGGTGGAGAGGGCCGAGACGATCACGCTCGAGACGAGCGACGCCGCCCTCCCCACCGACGAGCGCAATCTGGTCGTCCGCGCGGCGCTGCTCCTCCGGGAGGCGTCGGGCGTCCAAGCCGGGGCGCGGATTGTGCTCGACAAGCGTATCCCGGTGGCGGCAGGGCTCGGGGGCGGCTCGAGCGACGCGGCGGCTACACTCTGGGGGCTCAACCGCCTCTGGGGGCTACGCTGGCGTCGGGAGCGGTTGATGGCACTGGCGGTCAGGCTCGGGATGGACGTGCCGTTCTTCCTCGGCCCGGGACGGGCGGTGGGGACGGGACGCGGCGAAGTGCTCAAGCCGTTGCGGACCCTGGGCGCCTACGCGATGGTGCTCGTCAATCCAGGAGTCCCGCTGTCCACGAGAGAGGTGTACGGGCGGGTGCCCGAGGGATGGCACGAGAAGCCCGAGGGCACCAAGCGAATGCTGGAGGCGCTTAGGACGCGAAACGCCGCCAAGGTCGCTGCGGCGCTGACGAACCACCTCGAGCGCTGGGTCGAGCCGGCCATGCCGGTGATCGGCCGGATGAAGGCAGCGCTGCTGGCCGCGGGCGCGCTCGGGGCGGTGATGTCGGGTAGCGGGCCAACGGTGTTCGGCGTCGCGCGCTCGCTGGACCAGGCGCGCCAGATCCAGCGACGGGTGAACCGCGCGGGCTGGTCGGCCTGGGCCGTGAGGACGAACAGCGGCGCCGCCATTCGCGCCGTCTAGACTCACTGGGGCGTCGTCTAGAGGTAGGACTCGGGGCTTTGGACCCCGCAACGGAGGTTCGAGCCCTCCCGCCCCAGCCACATTCGGCATGAGGACATGACATGGCCTATGAGCTGAAGCTGTTCTCTGGGAACGCGAACCGGCCCCTAGCCGAGGAGATCGCCCGGCACCTGCACATGCGCCTGGGCGACGCCGACGTCTCGCGCTTCTCTGACGGCGAGGTCTACGTCCAGATCAACGAGAACGTCCGCGGTCAGGACGTCTTCGTGGTCCAGCCCACCTGCCCGCCCGTCAATGACCACCTGATGGAGCTACTGGTCATGATCGACGCGTTCAAGCGAGCGTCAGCCCGGCGCATCACCGCGGTCCTGCCGTACTACGGCTATGGTCGCCAGGATCGGAAGGTGATGCCGCGCGTGCCGATCACGGCCAAGCTCGTGGCCGACCTCATCACGACGGCCGGCTGCCAACGCGTGCTCGCGGTGGACCTCCACGCCGGGCAGATCCAGGGTTTCTTCGATATCCCGGTGGACCACCTCTTCGCCGCTCCCCCGGTGATCGTGGACTACCTGGCGAAGAAGGACCTCAAGGACCCGGTCCTTGTCTCTCCCGACGCGGGCGGCGTCGAGCGGGCCCGCGCGATCGCCAAGCGCCTGAACGCGGGGCTGGCCATCATCGACAAGCGCCGCGACGGCCCGAACGTCGCCGTGTTCATGTACCTGATCGGAGACGTCAAGGACAAGGACGTCGTCGTCATCGATGATATGATCGACACCGCCGGCACCCTCATCCAGGCGGTCGATGCCGTCAAGCGCGAAGGCGCGCGCCGCGTGTTGGCCTGTGCCGTCCACGGCGTGCTCTCCGGGCCGGCCATCAAGCGCATCGAGAGCTCGGCGCTCGAAGAGGTCGTCATCACCAACTCGGTGCCGCTGACGCCCGACAAGGCGAATCCCAAGATCCACGTGCTGTCGGTGGCGCCGCTGCTCGCGGAGGCCATCCGCCGCATTCACGACGAGGAGTCGGTGTCGACCCTCTTCGTGTAACTCAAGCTATGAAGGAGCGATCGCATCATGGAAATTCGTGAGCTGACCGTGATGCCCCGCGAGGGCGTGGGCAAGTCCGTGGCCAGACGGCTGCGGCGATCCGGCAAGACGCCGGGCATTCTCTACGGGGGCCCGACCCCCATCAACATCGCCGTGGACCCGCGGGAGGTCTTCCGCATCATCCACGGCCACGAGGGCAGCACGCAGCTGCTCCGCGTGACGTTCGCCGGGTCCAAGGACTCGCGCATGGTCATCCTTCGCGACCTGCAGCTCGACCCCGTCTCCGAGAACCTTGTCCATGTTGACCTCCAGGAGGTCAACATGGACAAGCCGATCCAGGTGACGGTGGCGCTCCGTCACGTGGGCGAGCCGGTCGGCGTGCGCGACACGCAGGGCATCCTCGAGATGGTGCTGCGCGAGGTCCAGGTCTCGTGCCTGCCGGCGAATATCCCCGAGGACATCAAGGCCGACGTCTCCAACCTCGCGATCGGCGACGTGTTGACCGTGGCCGACCTCGCGGTGCCCGAGGGCGTGCGCGTGCTGACCGACAGGGCGCAGGCCGTGGCCACCGTGGCCCCGCCGGCCGTCGAGGAAGTTGCCGCGACCGTGGCCGCCGTGGCGGGCGCTGTGGCCGGCGCGCCGGCCGAGCCGGAAGTGCTCACGGAGCGCAAGCCCAAGGAAGAACCCGAGTCCGACGAGAAGGACAAGAAGGGAAAGAAGAAAGAGTAAGTGGCCCAGGGAATCGTCGGGCTCGGCAACCCCGGGCCCGAGTACCGCGACACGCGGCACAACATGGGCGCCCGTGCGCTCGACGCCCTGGCCAAGAAGCTCAAGGTGCGCTTCCGGCGCGTGAGCGGCCACTGGGTCGCCCACGCCAAGTGGCGGGGTGACGTGGTCTACCTCATCAAACCGCAGTGCTTCATGAACGCCATGGGGTCGCCGGTGGCGCGCATCACGCGCAAGCTCCAGCTGGTCGCGGGCGATCTCATCTTCGTGTACGACGACCTCGACCTGCCACTGGGCAGGGTGCGGGTGCGCTTGAAGGGCAGCGCTGGAGGCCACAACGGTATGCGGTCGCTGATCAGCACGCTCGGCACGGACCAGCTGCGGCGGGTCAAGGTCGGCATCGGCCGGCCGGCCTCGCCCGGGCGAGGCCGCGAGGTGATCGTGGACCACGTGCTCTCGGCTTTCCTCCCCGACGAGCTCCCGGCGGTCGAGGCAGCCTGCCTCGAAGCGGGAGCCCAGGCTGTCAAGCTGGTCGAAGCTCACAACGCCCGCCACTTCTAGGGAGGTGCCTGTGTCCCTTCCAATTCTCGCTCCGGTCCTCGGTGCCCTCGGGCTCCTGATGGCCCTCGTGCTGTACCGGTACGTCGTGGCCCAGCCGGCGGGCAGCGGCCTCATGACCGAGATCGCGGACGCGATCGAGACGGGGGCGATGGCATTTCTTCGCAAGGAATACTCGATCCTCGTCTGGTTCATCGTGGTGGTGGCCGCCCTGCTCTCGCTCGGCATCGGGACCCGCACCGCCCTCGCCTTCATCTCAGGCGCGGTCTGCTCCATGCTGGCCGGGTTCATCGGCATGAAGGCCGCCACCAAGGCCAACGTGCGAACCACCCAGGCGGCGCGAACCGTCGGGCGCGACAAGGCGCTCGCGGTGGCTTTCTTCGGCGGCTCGGTGATGGGTCTGACCATCGCCGCGCTCGGCATCCTCGGCCTGGGCCTCTTCTTCCTCCGCTGGCAGGACCCGGTCATCATCAGCGGCTTCGCCATGGGCGCCTCGTCCATCGCGCTCTTCGCCCGCGTCGGCGGCGGCATCTACACCAAGTCGGCCGACGTCGGCGCCGACCTCGTCGGCAAGATCGAGGCGGGCATCCCCGAGGACGACCCGCGGAACCCCGCCGTCATCGCCGACAACGTCGGCGACAACGTGGGCGACGTCGCCGGAATGGGCGCCGACCTCTTCGAGTCCTACGTCGGCTCCATCGTGGCCGCCATCGCCATCGGCTCCGCCCTGCCCAATCCCATGGCGATGATGCTGCTGCCCATCGTCATCGTGATGGCGGGGCTCGTCTCGTCCGTCGCGGGCGTGCTTTCGATGGGCTTTCTCCAGCGCATGGACCCGCAGGCGGCGCTTCGCAACGCGACGCTCATAGCGGCCGGCATCCTGATCGTGCTGAGCTGGATCGTGGTGCGCGTCATGGACGTGGGGCCGGCGCCGTTCTGGGCGGTGCTCTCGGGGCTCCTGGCGGGCTCGGCCATCGGCTATCTCACCGAGCTCTACACATCGGGCAAGCGCGTCGAGGAGATCGCTGAGAACTGCAAGACGGGCTCGGCGACCAACATCATCACCGGCATCGCGGTCGGCTTCGAGTCCACGGCCCTGCCGGTCGTGGCCATCTGCGGCGCGATCTTCGTCTCGCACTACGCCCACGGCCTCTACGGCATCGCGCTGGCGGGCGTCGGCATGCTCGCCACCATCGGCATCACCATGAGCGTGGATGCTTACGGCCCCATCGCCGACAACGCGGGCGGCATCGCCCAGATGGCGAACCTCGGACCCGAGACGCGCACCATCACGGACAAGCTCGACGCCCTCGGCAACACCACGGCGGCCATCGGCAAGGGCTTCGCCATCGGCTCGGCGGCGCTGACGGCACTCGCGCTCTACGCGGCGTATACGGAGTCCGTCGGGCTCAAGACCATCGACCTGCTCGAGGCCAAGGTGGTGATCGGCCTCTTCCTGGGCGGCATCGTCCCGATGATGATCGCGGCGCTGACCATGCGCGCCGTCGGGCGCGCCGCCTTCGGCATGGTCCAGGAGGTACGGCGCCAGTTCCGCGAGATCCTCGGCCTCATGGAGGGCACCGCCAAGCCCGACACCGCCCGCTGCGTCGAGATCGCCACGGGCGCGGCTCTCAAGGAGATGATCGTGCCCGGGCTATCCGCGGTCGTGCTGCCCCCGGTGATCGGCTTCGTCATGGGCAAGGAAGCGCTGGGCGGGTTCCTGGCTGGCGCGACGCTCATGGGCGTCTTCCTCGCGCTTTTCCTGGCCAACGCCGGGGGCGCCTGGGACAACGCCAAGAAATATATCGAGGAGGGCCACCTCGGGGGCAAGGGCTCGGAGGCGCACAAGGCCGCCGTCGTGGGCGACACGGTCGGCGACCCCTTCAAGGACACGGCGGGCCCAAGCATGAACATCTTAATTAAACTGATGTCCGTCGTTGCGCTAGTGTTGGCCCCGCTTTTCCGCTAACCGGCGGCCGATAAGGGCCCATCTGCTTCGTTGGCGCCCTCGGCTGCGGGCTCAACGTACAGGAGTACGCCTCGCCCGCAGCCTTCGGGCGCCGCCTCGCAGCTGGACCCTTCTCGACCGCCTGCCG
>JACORX010000292.1 GCA_016179165.1 Candidatus Rokuibacteriota bacterium
GCGGCCGCCGTCTGGAGCGCCGGGAGCGCCGGGGACGAGCTGCGAGGCCGGGCCGAGAATCTTCGTGGCAAGCTGGGCAAGCTCCTGGTCGATCTGGCTCCAGAAGAGCTTTGCTCTGAAGCCCTCAGGCCCCGGCCGCCGCCCTTGCAGTACGCGCGTCAGGCTGCGGTAGCCGTTGAGCTGGAGACACCGCTCGCCGATGCAGAGGCCGGCGATCTTCTGGCGCAGCACCGGGTCCTGGGCCGCCGTCCCGCCGTTCTTTCGCGTCCGCCGGGCCAGGGTCACCAGCCGCTCGAGCGCCGTCCGCAGGCTGATGTGGCGGATCATGGTCAGGACGTCGCGCTCGTGGGCCAGCGTCGTGATAGCCACGCCCCACCCCTCGTTGACCTTGCCGACGACGTTGGAGGCCGGCACGCGCACGTTCTCGAGGAAGACCTCGTTGAACTCGGCCTCCCCCGTGATCTGCCGGAGCGGCCGGATGCGGATGCCCGGCGTCTTCATGTCCACGAGGATGAACGTGATGCCCTTGTGCTTGGCGGCGTTGGGGTCGGTGCGGACCAGGAAGAAGCCCCACTCGGACACGTGCGCCATGCTCGTCCAGACCTTCTGGCCGTCGATGACGTACCAGTCGCCGTCGAGGACGGCGCGCGTCTGGAGATTGGCCAGGTCGCTGCCGGCGTTCGGCTCGGAGAAGCCTTGGCACCAGATTTCCTCGGCGTTGAGGATCTTGCCGAGGTGGCGCGCCTTCTGCGCGGCAGTGCCGTGGGCCATGAGCGTGGGGCCGAGCATGGAGATGCCGCCGCGGTTGATCGGCTGCGGCGCCTCGGCCCGCGACATCTCCTCGTACAGGATGATCTGCTCCATGAGGGACGTGCCGCGGCCGCCGTACTCGGCGGGCCAGTCGAGGCCGACGTAGCCCGCCTTGTGCAATGTCCGCTGCCACTCGCGCAGCCGGTCCACTTCCTGCCGGTCGGCGCGCGAGGCGGCGAGGGCCCGGCCCTTGAGGTCGGCCGGCACGTTCTCCGTCAACCAGGCGCGGGCCTCGGCGCGGAAGCGCTGCTGCTCCGGCGTGAAATCGAAGTCCATGGGGGCTCTCCAGGCGCGCGCTACACCAGGCCGGGATCGGGCTTGGAGGTGACGCCGTTGATCTTCCACTGGTCGCTCTCGAGCACCAGCTCGTAGAACGCTTCGATGCTGTTACCGTTGGCGCCGCGGATCTTCACCGAGACGTAGACGTGGCCGTTCGGCCCGACGGCGGATGCCGCGATGGTGGCGAAGATCGAGTGGGCGATCTCCGGGTAGCCCGTCTTGACCATCTGCTCGAAGGCGGGGCGGCTGAACTGCTCCTTGATCTCGGAGGACGCGAAGGTGTACGCGGTGTCGAAGTCGTCCCGGCGGAATGCCTCGAGCTGCTTGATGACGGGCTCGGTCGCCTCCTTCGGCGCGGGCGTGGCAGTCTGCGCCCCTGCGACGCCGATGCCGGGAGACAGCGCCGCCAGGGCAAGAAACAGCGCAAGAAGAAGTCCGCGGGTCACCATCGCGCTAGTGCATCACCGAGCCGCCGTCCACATTAAGAGCCTGGCCGGTGATATTCCTCGCTTCCTCGGAGGCGAGGAAGGTGGCGGCCCAGCCGATGTCCTCGGGCGTCTGCTCGCGCTTCATGGGGATGATGTCGCCGACGCGCTTGTCGAAGACCTGGCGCGCCGTCATCCCCTTGAAGGCGGGGTTGGTGTCGGCGATGTACTGGGCGAGCTTCTGCCAGAAGGCCGTCCACAGCACGCCGGGGCAGATCGCGTTGACGGTGATCCCGTGGACCGCCAGATCCTTGGCGAGCACGCGCGTGAAGGTGATGACGCCGCCCTTGGCGACCGAGTAGGGCGGCATGGTCTGGGCCGCCAGGGGCCCGGCGATGGAGGCGATATTAATGATACGGCCCGCCTTCCGCTCGATGAAGTAGGGCGCGATCTCCTTGCACGTGAGAAAGACCGACTTGAGGTTGACCGCGTAGGTCGTGTCCCAGTCTTCTTCCGAATTGTTGGTGAAGGGCAGGCCGGGTGCGGAGGCCATGCCGGCGTTGTTCACCAGGATGTCGATCCGGCCGAGATCCTTCTTGATGCGATCGATTGAGGCCTTGACGTCGGCCGCCTTGGTCACGTCACAGCGCATCGATACCGCACTGCGCCCGAGGGCCTGGACTTCCTTCACCACCGCTAGGGCGTTGGCGTCCTGGATGTCAGGGATGGCGATGTCGGCGCCCTCCTTCGCCATGCACAGGACTATCCCACGCCCGATGCCCGCGCCGCCGCCGGTCACCACCGCCACCTTGCCCTGAAGTCTCATCGCTTCGTCTCTCCTGTCGTGACTGCGTAGCGCTCCAGCACGGCGCGATCCACCTCGAGGCCGAGCCCGGGCCGCTCGGGGACCCCGATGATAGCACCGGCGCGCTTGAGCGGTTCGATCGCCAACTGTTCGCGGAAGGGAGGGTCCTCCCTCGGGCCCTGCCTTGTCACAGCACGACCCCGTCGAATGATTCGAGGAGGCCCCCCGAGGCCCGGTCAAGTCCCCCCCGGGGGTTGGTGTAACATTGAGGCATGGCTCCGTCACGCGGGCGCCACGGCGTGTCCTGTGCGCTCGGGCTCGCGGCCACCCTGGGGATACTCGGCTGCGAGGGGCCGGGCCCCGCGGCCGCCCCCGCCTCGTCTGCGCGCCGCGAGCTCCCGCCCCGGTCGGTACGGCTCGTTCCCGCGCAAGAGTCGGTCACCGACCGTCGCGTCAGCGCGACGGGGACGCTGGCGGCGGACGAGCAGGTCGTGCTCGGCACGAAGGTCGCCGGTCGCGTCGGCGAGCTGCTGGTGGACCTCGGCAGCCGAGTCCGCCGGAACCAAGCGGTGGCGCGCCTCGACCCGACGGACGCGCAGATCCGGGTGGACCAGGCGGCGGCGGCGCTGCAGCAGGCGCGGGCGCGACTGGGGCTGTCGGCCGAGGGCATGGACGACCGCGTCGATCTGGACCAAACCGCCCTCGTGCGGCAGGCGCGCGCGGTCCTGGACGAGGCGACACTGACCCGGGCGCGGATGGAGCGCCTCTGGCAACAGCAGCTCGTGGCCAAGGCGCAAGTCGACACGGCGGTCGCCGCGCTGGGGGTGGCGGAGGGACGCTACCAGGACGCCATGGAAGAGGTGCGTATCCGCCAGGCCGTGCTGCTCCAACGCCGTTCTGATCTCGAGCTGGCGCGGCAGCAGCTAACCGACACCATCGTCACCTCCCCGATCGACAGCGCGGTGAGCGAGCGCCGGGCATCGGTGGGGGAGTACCTCGCGGCCGGCGCGCCGGTGGTCACGCTCGTCAAGCTCCACCCGCTCCGCCTCCGGTTGGCCGTCCCCGAGCGCGAGGCGGCCGAGGTGCGCGTGGGGCAACCCGTCCTCGTCGCCGTCGAGGGTGCGCCCGGCGAGCACCGCGGTCGCGTCGCCCGCATCTCACCCGCGATCAGCGAGCAGAGCCGCACGCTGATGGTGGAGGCCGAGGTGCCCAACGAGGGGGCCGCACTCCGCCCCGGCGCCTTCGCCAAGGCCGAGATCGTCGTGACCGGCGACGTGCGCATCGTCACGGTCCCCGCGGGGGCCGTGGTCACCTTCGCCGGGGTCGAGAAAGTCCTTACGGTGAACCAAGGGCGCGCCGTCGAGGTGCGCGTGCAGAGCGGGCGCCGCCTGGGCAACCGCGTGGAGATTGTGGCCGGCGTCAAGGCCGGCACATCGGTGGTCGAGCAGCCGGGCAACCTCACCGCCGGACAGCCCGTGGCGGTGCAGCCATGATCGCGCCCGGCCTCCCCCCTTCCACAGCCTAGCGTGCAGAAGCTCGCCGAGGTCTGCATCCGCCGGCCGGTGTTCGCGGCCATGATCGTGCTCTCCCTGGTCGTGGTCGGCGCCGCATCCTACGCCCGCCTCGGCGTCGACCGCTTCCCCTCCGTGGATCTTCCCACCGTGAGCGTCCGCACGGAGCTGGCGGGGGCCTCCGCCGAGGAGGTGGAGACCCAGGTCACGCGCGAGATCGAGCAGGTGGTCAACACGGTGCAAGGCATCCGCGAGCTTCGTTCGATCTCAGGCCCCGGCCAGTCCATCGTCCTCGTGGAGTTCGAGCTGCGCCGGAACATCGACGTGGCGGCCCAGGACGTGCGCGAGAGGGTCGCCCTCGCGATCCGGAACCTCCCGCGCGACGCGAAGGCGCCCATCATCGCCAAGGCCGACAACGACCAGGCCCCGGTGCTCACCGTGGCGGTGGCGGGAGACCGGCCGCTGCGCGAGCTCACCGAGCTGGCCGACAAAGTCGTCAAGGTCGGGCTCGAGCGGTCGTTCGGCGTCGGGGAGGTCCGGCTGGTGGGCGGCCTGAACCGCGCGATCAACGTCTGGGTCGAGGCGGACCGGCTGGCCGCCTTCCAGCTCCCGATCACCGCGATCCGCGACGCCCTGGTCCGGCAGAACGCCGACATGCCCGGGGGCAATGTCACCGCCGGCCTCCGCGAGTCCTCGCTCCGCACCCTCGGCCGCATCGCCGACCCGCGGTCCTTCGACGACGTCGTGATCGCCTCCGCCAACGGCGCTCCGATAAGGGTGCGGGACATCGGCCGCGCCGAGGACGGCACCGCCGAGCAGCGCTCGGTGGCCCGCCTCAACGGCGTCCCCAGCGTGATCCTCGAGGTCCGGCGGCAGTCGGGCGAGAACACGGTAGCGGTCATCGACGCCGCCAAGGAGAACCTCCGCCGCCTCGCCGCCCAGATCCCGCCCGACGTGCAGCTCCAGGTGATCCGCGACCAGTCTCGCTACATCCACGCCGCGCTCCGCGAGATCAAGCTCCACCTCGTCCTGGGCTCGATCCTCGCGTCCCTCGTCGTGCTGGCGTTCATGCGGAGCTGGCAGTCGACCATCATCGCCGCCGTCGCCATTCCGGCCTCGGTCGTCTCCGCCTTCGGGACGATGTACGCGCTCGGCTTCACGCTCAACAGCGTCACGATGCTGGCCCTGGTGCTGATGGTCGGCATCGTCATCGACGACGCCATCGTCGTGCTCGAGAACATCTTCCGCTTCGTCGAGGAGAAGCGGATGACGCCCTTCGAGGCCGCCAAGGCCGCCACCGCCGACATCGGCCTCGCCGTCATGGCGACCACCTTCAGCCTGGTCGTGATCTTCCTCCCCGTCTCCTTCATGTCGAGCGTGTCCGGGCGGTTTCTCTACCAGTTCGGCGTGACGGCGGCGGTGTCGGTGCTCGTGAGCCTGCTCGTCTCCTTCACGCTCACGCCGATGATGAGCGCCCGGATGATCCGCGCGGGCGGGCCGGGCGGCGGGCCGGGCGACGAGGGGGCGGCCGGCTCCCGCCGCGGGTTCTACGCGTGGCTCGACCGCGGCTACGCCTTCACCCTGCGCGTCTCCATGCGCCATCGCTGGGTGGTGGGCGGCCTCTGCCTCGCCGTCATGGCCGCCTCTTGGCCCGTCTACGGCTTGGTCAAGCAGGAGTACACGCCCACCGACGTGGACGAGAGCGAGTTCGAGGCGACCATCAACGGCCCCGAGGGCATCTCGATGCCCGCGATGGACGAGGCGGTCCGGGCCATCGGCGACGAGGTTCGCTCGGTGCCGGGCGTCGCGACCGTCCTCGTCACCGCGGGCGGCGGCTTTCTCGGCCGCATCAGCCAGGGCAACCTGTACGTGCGCACCACGCCCCACGAGGAGCGCACGCTGGGCCCGGGGCGGATCTGGGACGCGCTCCGGCGCGGCGACCCACCGGCCGCCTTCCGCGGCAACTTCACCCAGCGCGAGGTGATGCAGCAGGTGCGCCAACGCCTCCGGAAGTTCCGCGACTTCCGCATCCTCGTGCGCAATATCCCCGGCTTCAACATCGGGGGCGGCAGCTTCGACATCGACTTCGTCCTGCGCGGGCCGGACCTCGAGTCGCTCGCGCGCTACGCCGAGGATCTGCGCGCGCGCGCCATCGCGTTCGGCGGCATCGCCGATCCCGACACCACGCTGCGCCTCGACCGGCCGGAGCTGCGCGTCCGCATCGACCGCGAGCGCGCGGCCGACCTGCGCGTGGACACCGCGCAGATCGCCACCGCGCTCCGTCTGATGGTGGGCGGCGACACCGAGGTCTCACGCTTCCGGGATCCCACCACCAACGAGGACTACTTCGTCCAGCTCAGGCTCTCCGAGCAGGACCGGGGCGACCGGAGCACGATCTCGCGCCTCTTCGTGTCCCGCCAGGACGGCGGCGGCGGGCCCGGCAGCCTGGTGCGCCTGGACAACGTGGTCGAGATCGTCCCGGGCTTCACCGCCTCCCGCATCGACCGCTCGGACCGGCAGCGCGAAGTGCGCCTGCGCGCCGGCGTGCTCCCCGGCTACGGCCAAGCGGACCGGATCGCCGCCCTGCGCGCCGCCGTCGCGGAGATGGGCCTGCCGGTGGGGTACTCGACCGCCATCTCCGGCCGCGCGCGGGAGCTCGAGCGGACCTTCACCGAGTTCCTGTGGGTGTTCCTCCTCTCGGTGATCTTCATGTACATGATCCTCGCCGCCCAGTTCGAGAGCCTGATCCACCCGTTCACGATCC
>JACORX010000262.1 GCA_016179165.1 Candidatus Rokuibacteriota bacterium
CATGGGGCGAGACCTCCGCCCTCGGGCTCCTTCGGCAACTCGCGACCCGTCCCCTGGTGATCGTTCTCGCCCTGACTCAGCTGGGATGCTGGCTCTCGATACGTTCCGTACATCCGATCCCTTCCGCCTCGCGCTGGCTTCACGCTTTCACGCCGGCGATGGGGCTGGTGGTGGCGCTTGACGCCCTCCTCGCGGCGCCTCTCGGCATCCTGTGGCTCCCGGCCGACAGGCTCGCCGACGGCCTCCTCTTAGCACTTGTCCTCGGCGCCACCCCGGCCACGCGGCTTCTTGCCGAGCGTCTTCCACGGTTAGGTCCCATGGGCGCTGGGGCCGCCTGCCTTGGAGCCGCACTCGTGCTCTCGGGCGGCTCGCCCGAGCCCTCACTGACCTTGTGGCCGGCGCGCGGGCAGTGGCCGACGCACGAGGAGGTGGTCCGCGGCACGCGGATCGATGCCCTGTGGCAGGCCCTCAAGGCCGCGCCGGCGGGGCGCGTCCTCTTCCTCCGCTCGGCCGTCGCGCTCGACTATCGTCCGGAGTGGTGGCGGCCGCACAGCCACATCACGGGACTCACGCCGCTCTACTCAGGACGTCCGATCCTGAACGGCACGTTCACTCATCCGTCACCAATAGCGGGCGTGCTTTACACCGGGTCGGCGAATCCCGCGCCCCTCACCACTCTCGCCGAGCAGCGCGATGGCGCGACGTTCTTCGGGCGCCGGCTCGACGCTCTGAGCCCGGTCGAATTCTCGCGGTGGGCGGAGCACCTCGGTGTCTCCGCCGTCGTGGCGACCGACGAGGATCAGGGGCGGTTGCCCTTCCTCGACTCCAACCCCGACTGGGCACCTCCCCGTTCGATCGGACCCTTCCGCGTCTATCCCGCCCGTACCGCCCGCCCCCTTCCCGAGCCCGCGGGCCCGCAGACCTGGAAACTGGCGTCCCCGCACTCGGAGCGAAGCTGGATCCTTGCCGGGTTCGCCTACTCGCCGCTCTGGCGCGCCGAGGCGGGAGGCAGGCGGCTGCCGACCCGGCGGGACGCCGCCGGCATGCTCGAGGTCGAGGCGCCCGGCGGATCGGGAGAGATCGCGCTCTATCACCGCGCCGGCGCGGCGGAGATGGCCGGCTGCGTGCTCAGCATCGCCTCCGCAATCCTGCTGGCAATCGGCCTCATGACAGGACGCGACCGGAGGACGCGGAATACGCGTTCCTGAAGAGAGCGGGCTAGGGCGAAGCGCCGACGGTGTGGGTGTGACGCACCTGCCCGTCCGCGTCGATAATGCGCACCGTCAGAGCCGTGGCGTCCACGGCGATCTCCCCGAAGTTCAGGACGCCGCCCAGCGCCCAGAGCGAGCGCGGGTTGAGGGCGCCGTCGAGCGGGCGGGGCCGCCCCATGGAAGCCGACAGCGGTCCCGCGATGAACTCGTGGAAAGACCACTCGGTCGTCGGGTGGTGGCGGATCAGCTCCGCATGGTGGACGTCGGTGGCCAGGAAGACCAGGTTCTTGACCCCGCCGAGGCGCAGGTCGCGCAGGATCGCGTCGCGCTCCGTGGCGAAGCCGGTGCCGCCTTCCTCGGGAAAGCCCCAGACGTTGGCGTTGCTCCAAGAGTCGCCGACTTTGCGACCCGTGGGTACCGAGAGCGACACGCTCGTCACCACGACCTTCCAGAGCGCGGTCGAACCCGACACGCCCTCGACGAGCCAGCGACGCTGCGCGCGGCCCAGCATCGTCTTGCCCGGGCCGTCCGGATCGCTGTTGGCGCTGCGGTACTGGCGCGTGTCGAGGATAAACACATCGAGGAGCCTGCCCCATCGGAATCGCCGGTAGAGCCGCCCGGACTCCTCGCGTGGCGACGCAATCGGGAAGTAATCGAGGAACGCCTGCCGGCCGGTGGGCATGCGCGGCTCGACGCTGCCGGAAAAGTCGTTGACCACCTCGTGGTCGTCCCAGATCGCAAATACTGGTGTCTGCCGGAAGTACGCCTGGAGCGCCGCGTCAGCACGGTTGTACCGGTGCTTGGCGTGGTACTGCGGCAGGGTCTTCGCCACGAAGCTGCTGCCCGGCACGAACTCGGGCCCGTCGCAGACATGGTCGCCGTAGATGGTGTCCCCGATGAAGAGAAAGAAATCCGCCGGGACGCGCGCCATCGCCCGGAAGACCGGATAGCCGTCGGTCACCCGGCGGCAGTAGCCTCGCGAGCCCAAGTCCCCGCTCCAGGCGAACCTGACCGGCGTTTCCGAATCCGGCGCGGGCGCCGTCACGAACTCGCCCTCCGCGCTCAGTCCGCTCTGGGTTGCCTTGTAGCGATACCGCGTGCCGGGCACGAGACCGGAGAGCGCGGCCTTGCCGGTGCGGTCGGCTGCCGACGAGAGCGCCACGTGCGCCTGCTTCTCTTCGCCGCCGCCGGCAGGCGCATAGGTGATCGAGACCGGCGAGGCATTCGTGCCGCGGATCCAGACCACCGCGCTGCGATCGCTCACCTCACCCACCATGAGCAAGAGATCTGCCGCATCGGCGCCGGCCGCGGCCGGCCATATGGCGAGAACGGCGGCGGCCAGCACACGGAGTCTCATCCCACGCCCTCGGGACACGCCGCGAGGATGTCGAGAACAGCGCTCACGACGGGACCCGTCAGACGAGCGGGTCGTAGTTGAAGTACTGTCCGGAGGTCTCCAGCGGTACCAGATGGTGCTTGAGCGTGCCGGGGAACATCTCGGCGAGCCTTTCGGGCGTCCAGCCCTGGTCGTGGTGCATGTTCCGGATCGGCCGCATATGGTTGAAGAGCATGATCTCCTTGCCGCGCACGCCGAAGACCTGACCAGAGATCTCCTTGGCGGCATCGCTCGCGAGGAAGACCGCCACCGGCGCGATGTGCTCCGGGCCCATCTTCTTGATCTTCTCGACGCGCGCCTTCTGCGCCTCGGTCTCTGTCGGGATGGTCCCGATCATCCGCGTCCAGGCGAAGGGCGAGATGCAGTTGGCCGTGACGTTGTAGCGGGCCATGTCGAGCGCCGTCACCTTCATCAGCCCTACGATGCCGAGCTTGGCGGCGGCGTAGTTGGCCTGCCCGACGTTGCCGACGAGCCCGGAGGTAGAGGTCATGTTGATCAAGCGCCCCCACTTCTTCTCGCGCATGTGCGGCACGGCGGCCCGCGTCACGGCGAACGTGCCCTTGAGGTGCGTGTTGATGACACCGTCCCACTCCTCCTCCGTCATGTTGAAGATCATGCGGTCCCGGAGGATGCCGGCATTGTTGACGACGATGTCGATGCCGCCGAACCGGTCGAGCGCGGTCTGGATGATGGACTGGCCACCCGCCATGGTCGACACCGACTCGTAGTTGGCCGCGGCCTGGCCGCCCTTGGCCTCGATCGCCTTGACCACCTCGTCGGCCGGACCGTGCTCGCCACCTTTGCCGTCGGCGCTCCCGCCGTAGTCGTTCACGACCACCTTGGCGCCGTACTGGGCCATGAGGATCGCGATCTCACGGCCGATCCCGCGGGCCGCGCCCGTCACCACCGCGACCTTGTCCTTGAGCATCGGAGTCGTCGCCATCGGATCTCTCTCCTTTTGGGGGAACGTGTCAGATAATGCCCTGGGCGGCCAGCGCGTCCAGCTCGGCCGGCGCCAGGCCCGCTTCTCCCAGGATCTCGCGCGAGTGCTCGCCCAGGGCCGGCGCCCCGGTCCGTATCGTGCCCGGCGTCTTCTCGAGCTTGACCGCCGTGGCCATGGTCGTGAAGCGCCCGGCCCGCGGGTGCTCCTGCTCGACGATCATGCCCGCCGCCCGCACGGCGGGGTGCCGCACGAGCTGCGCGTAGTCGTTGATCGGCGCGCAGAGCACGTCAATCGGCTCGAGCGCCGCCATCCACTCCTCGATCGTGCGCCCGGCGATGGCGATCTCGAGCAGCGTCGTCAGCTCCTTGCGGTTCGTGAGCCGGTCGGCAGGTGTCGCAAATCGCGGGTCGTCGGCGAGCTCCGGTCGGCCGGCCGCATCGCAGAATGGCCGCCACGTGACGTCCTTCCAGACCGCCAGGAAGATCCACCCGTCGCGCGCGCGGAAGGCCTGGTACGGCACGAGGTTCGGATGACCGCTGCCGTAGCGGGGAATCGGCACGCCCGTTTCGTGGAAGACCGACAGCCTGGCTAAGTGCGAGAGCAGGACCCCATCGAGCAACGAGACGTCCACCCGCTGTCCCTCGCCCGTTCGCCCCCGGGCGATCAACGCCGTGAGGATGCCCTGCACCGCCAGCAGGCCTCCGATCGTGTCCACCACCGGAGCCCCGACCAGCGCCGGCCCGCCGTCCGTCTCGCCCGTCACCGCCATGAGCCCGCCGACCGCCTGGGCAAGCGCGTCGAGACCCGGCTTGCTGCGCCACGGCCCCTCGGGCCCGAAGGCAGACACGGAACAGTAGATGAGCCGCGGGTTCATCGGCTGAAGCGTGGCGTAGTCGATGCCGAGCTTCTCCGCCACCCCGTTGCGGTAGCCCTCGAGGACGACGTCCGCCGTCTTGGCGACCCGGTAGAAGGCCTCGCGCCCCAGGGGCTTCCCCAGGTCGAGACAGAGGGCGCGCTTGTTGCGGTTCACCGTGAGATGCAGGATGCCTTCACCCGCCCGCGCGATCCCGTACACCGTCCTGGAGGCATCAGGCGAGTCGCGCGACTCGACCTTGATGACGTCTGCGCCCATGTCTGCCAAGTACATGCCGCAGGTCGGGCCGGCGATCAGGTGGGCCAGCTCGAGGACGCGCACGCCCTCGAGCGCTTGGACGGGCGGGTCAGTCATGGCCGCCACAACCTACCACAGCCCCACGGCCACGGCACACCATGCGGATCGCGAAGAACATGCCGAAGGACCCGGCTACCCGCGGTCCTTCCGCGATCGTAGGGCCTCAGTGAATTCGGCGCCCAGAATGAACACGATGCCCGAGTAATAGGCGAACATGCCCAGGCCCACGAGCGCTCCCAGCGGGCCATAGATTCGGTCGTAGATGCCCACTCGCAGGATGTACCAGCGGAACCCTTGCTTCGCCGCCTCCCACAGGACCGCGGCCAGCAGCGCCCCCGCCAGCGCCGCACCCGCCGATACCCTCTGGTGGGGGAAGTATCGGTACGTGATGAAGAACAGCATGGTGCTGAAGCCCAGCGCGAGCGCCATGAAGAACGACCGGATCCACTCGGCCGGCATCTGCTCCGGAGCGATCAGCAGGAGCCGGATCCATCCGAAGAGGTCGAAGACGACGATGCTTCCCAGGAAGAGCACGCCCATCATGAAGAGGAGCACCAGGTCCTTCCCGATCTCGCGCAGAAGCCCCGGCCCCCGGTTGAAGCCGAAGATGTCGTTGAGCACGAGCCGCAGCGATGCGAAGAGCTGGCTCGCGAAAAGCAGGAGGACGGCCGTGCCCAGGAGGCCCGAGAGGCTTCGCCGCCGGATGATCTCCGCAAGGGACGTGTGCAGCTCGTCCTTGTAGACCGGGATCAGCTCGGACAGCTGCTTGAGCACCATCTCCGACGCGGCCTTGCGGCTGAGGACGAAGCCCGCCAGCGAGACGATGAAGAAGAGGATGGGCACGAGACAGGTTAGAAAACTGAACGCGAGCCCCGCGGCGTGGAAGAATCCCCGGTGCGCGCGGAAACTCGCGACGGTGGTGCGCAGCGTCCTCATGACATCGACTACACCACGCTCTTGATCAACCCGCCGTCCACCTGCACGACGCATCCCGTGACGTACGAGGCTCGCTCGGAGCCGAGGAACACGACCATGTTGGCGAACTCCTCGGGAGTGCCGATCCGCCCCATCGGGATGTCCGGCGTCGAGCGCGTGGCGAGCCACTCCTCCAGGCTTTTCCCGGCGCGCGCGGCCAGGTCTGTTTGATGCCCGATGAAGCGGTCCGTCCGTATGCGTCCGGGCAGGACCATGTTGACCGTGATGCCGTCCTTCGCAAGCTCGTTGGCGAGCGTCTTGAACATCCCCGCGATCCCAGGCCGAATGCCGTTCGAGAGGATCAGGCCTTCGACCGGCTGCTTGACCGAGCTCGACTGGATCGCGAGGATGCGCCCCCACTTCTTCTGCTTCATGTCGGGCAGCACCAACCGGATGAAGCGGACCGTCGAGAGGTGCACCTGCTCGAAGGCGGCCTTCCACTGCTCGTCCGTCATCTGCTCGAAAGGTCCGGGCGGCGGCCCGCCCACGTTGGCCACCAGCACGTCCACCCCGCCCCACCTCTCCCGCGTCTTGGCCACGACGCGCTCGATGTCCTCGGGCTTGTTGGCGTCGGCCGGCACCGCCAGCACCTCCGCACCGGTCTGCTCGCTGACCTCGTCTGCGGCCGCGTGCAGGTCGGCCTCTCCCCGCGCGCACATCGCCACGCGCGCGCCTTCCGCGCCGAAGCCCATGGCCGACGCCTTGCCCATGCCCTTGCTCGCCGCCACCACCAGCGCCACCTTGCCCTTGAGACCCAGGTCCACGGTTGCCCTCCGATCAGGAGATCTGCTTGTAGAAGTCCGCGCGGTCGCCGCCGGTCACGTCGAGCCGCTTGAGCTCGTTGTCGCGCATCACCTCGAGCGCGATCCGCTCTCCCGGCCCTCGCCGCCAGAGGGACAGGTACAGGTCCTTCCGGGTCGGCACCTGGTGGGCGTCGAGCGAGAGGATGACGTCGCCCTCGCGGATGCCCGAGCGCGCGCCGGGCCCGTTGGGCACCAGCCCCGCCACCACCACGCCCTCGTCGAGCGGATGAGCGAAGACGCCCAGCCACGCCCGCTGCGGTCGACTGACCGCGCGCCCGTGACGCAGGTACTCCTCGCGATTCGCCAGGTAGCACTCGCCGGGGATGGCCAGCGACACGCGCATGATCTCACCCAGGTTCAGCGAGACCACGCCGACCAGCCGCCCCGTGATCGTGAACAGCGGGCCGCCGCCGAAGCCGGGATTTGCCGCGCTCGACACCAGGCTCCGATCGAGGAGATATTCCCAGTACGCCTCGAACTCGCCGAGGTAGGTCAAGAGCCCGCCCGACACGCGCCGCTCCCTGGGACCCGTGGCGCCGAGCGCGAAGACGGGCTCACCGCGGTCCAGGTCATCCGAGGACGCGACAGGCACCGCCGGCAGGTTCGTCCGCTTGACCTTCAACAGCGCAAGCCCGACCTCGAAGTCCTGGGCCACTATCTCCGCCTTCTGGGAGCGTCCCTTGCCGAAGCTCACCTGGATGGTCTCGCCACCCATGACCACATAGTTGACGGTAAGGATCAGCCCCGAGGGATCCACGATGATGCCGGTACCCATGCGCTCGTCGCCGAGTATCCGCGCGGAGGGATGCGCCGCAGGCACCTCGGCGTGGATGTGCACCACCGAAGCCAGGAGCCGCTTGACAAGCTCGACCGACGCGTCCATGAATCAGTCATCCACGCTAGCACGCCGCGCCGTGAGAGGGCAACGGCAGACGCGGCGCGCCGGCGCCCTGCGGTACAATCACTCCGGGAGGTGACCATGCCCGTGCACATCGTGGAATACGCCGATTACCTCTGACCGTGGTGCTACCCGGCGGCCGTGCGCCTCCGGAGACTCAAAGATGAGATGGGCGACGACCTCGTCATCCAGTGGAAGGCCTTCCCGCTTCGCCCGGAGCCCGACCCGTCGGTCGCGTTCAAGGGCACCCACCGGGAAGAGGGGTGGCGCCGCTGCGGCGCCATGGCGGCGAGCGACGGCATTACCTTCACGCCGTGGCCCCGCGACGACTACCCGAACTGGTCGCAGCCGGCGCTGGAGGCGGCCAAGTGCGTGGAGCTCCAGGGCGCGGAAGCTTTCGACCGCCTCCACCTGCACCTCTACGCGGCCTTCTTCAGCAGGAGCATCAATATCGCCAAGCCGGACGAGCTGATGAGCGTCGTCAAGGAAACCGGCGCGGACATGACCCGCTTTCTCCGCGACTGGGAGAGCGGCGCCGCGCGCGACGCCGTCGCCCGTGACTACGAGGAGGCGGTGACCCGGGACCGGGTGCGCGCCATCCCCACCATCATCGTGGAGGGCGGCCGCCGCCTGACCGGCCTCGTGGACCTTCCCACGTACCGCAAGGCGATCGAGGACGTCTAGCGGGCGGGACATGGCCGAGCGCGAGTGGATGCCGGAGGCGCGCGAGCACTTCGAGCGCGGCTACGAAGAGCAGACGGCCGGGCGGCTCGACGAAGCGATCGAATCGTACCGCCGCTCGATCGCGATACAGCCGAGCGCCGAAGCCCACACCTTCCTCGGCTGGGCGCTCTCCCACCAAGGCCGGCACGAGGACGCCATCGCCGAGTGCCGGTCCGCGATCGCCGTCGATCCGACGTTCGGCAACCCGTATAATGACATCGGCGCGTACCTGATCGAGCTCGGCCGTGAAGACGAAGCGGTGCCGTGGCTCGAGCGCGCCAAGGTGGCGCCTCGATACGAGCCCCGCCACTTCCCCTACTTCAACCTCGCGCGCATCTACGTGCGTCACCACAAGGTCCGTGAGGCCATTCGCGAGCTCGAGGGCGCCATCGCCATCGAGCCGCGCTACACGGCTGCACGCAGGGAGCTCCATCGCCTCATCGGTCTCCTGAATTGACGCGCCTGCCCCTGCCCTTCTACGACAACCGCCTGCTCTTTGGCCGCGCGGGCACCCCCGGGCAGGTCGCCTTCGAGGCCGGCGAGGAGGCCGTGCGGATCTGGTCGCGCGACGGCGTCCCGCGCGTCACCGAGGAGCCCTTCCGGCCCTTCCTGCTCCTGGCGGACCCAAGCTTGCTGATGGGCTTCAAAGGCGACGCGACCATCGTGCCCCTCGACGGCGATGCGGCGTACCGCTGGCTGGCCGAGTTCCCCGCCTGGAGCCACTGCCTCAAGGCGCGCGACCACGCCCAGCGCGTCTCCGGCCGCACCGCGGGAGTCCCGGACGCGCCCTATCGATTCCTCTCGGACCCCGTCCACCAGTTCCTGCTCCGCACTGGCCGGACGTCCTTCCTCGGAATGGCCTTCGAGGACGTGCGCCGCATGGCAGTGGACATCGAAGTCACGACAGCGCCCGGCTTCGAATTCCCCAACGCAGCCCGGGAGTCCGACCGCATCATCGCCATCGCGATCGCCGATTCTGCGGGCTTCACCACGGTGCTCTCAGGCGCCCGGATGAGCGAGGCCGAGCTGCTGGCGGAGTGCGGGCGCCTAATCCGGGAGCGCGACCCCGACGTGATCGAGGGCCACAACATCTTCCGCTTCGATCTCGAGTACATCGAGGCGCGCGCCCGGCGGCACAAGGTGCCGCTCGCCTGGGGGCGTGACGGCTCGGCGATGACCGGCCGACCTTCTCGCATGCAGGTGGCCGAGCGCACGATCGCCTACCGACGCTACGCGGTCGCCGGCCGTCACATCGTGGACACGTGGATCCTCGTCCAGCTCTACGACGTCGCCGCCCGCGACCTCGAGTCCTACGGCCTCAAGGACGTCGCGCGTCACTTCGGCATCGCGGCGCCGGAGCGCACGTACCTGCCGCCTGAAGACATCCCGCGCATCTTCCGGGAAGAGCCCGACCGGCTGATGGCCTACGCGCGCGACGACGTGGTCGAGACGCTCGCGCTCTCAGGACTGCTCTCGCCGCCGTATTTCGTCCAGGCTCAGGCGCTGCCGCTGTCCTACGAATCAGTGGTGCTCCGCGGCAACGCGACCAAGATCGACGGGCTCCTGATGCGCGAGTACCTGCACCAGGGACGCGCCGTGCCCGCGCCGTCGGCGGGCAAAGCCGTGGCCGGAGGCTTCACGACGGTGCTCCTCACGGGGGTCGCCCGGCCGGTACTCCACGCCGACGTCACGTCGCTCTACCCGTCGCTCATGCTGACGCGGAAGATCGCGCCGGCCAGCGACTCTCTGGGCGTCTTCCCGAAGCTGCTCGGAGACCTCCGCGAGTTCCGGCTGGCGGCCAAGCGGCTCGCCCGCGAGGCCCCGGCCGAGGCCGACCGAGCGCTCCTCGGCGCCCTCCAGCAGAC
>JACORX010000251.1 GCA_016179165.1 Candidatus Rokuibacteriota bacterium
CTACCTGCGCTGCCACGGCAAAGGACGGAAGGAGCGGCTGACGCCGCTCTCCCGCCGGACCGCCGCCCGCCTCCGACGGTGGTTGCACGAGCGCCCGGCGGGCGCCACCGATCCCCTCTTCCCCGCCCGCCACGGCGGCGCGCTGAGCCGCGATGCGGTTGCCCGCCTCCTGACCAAGCACACCCGGGTCGCCGCAACCACCTGTCCCGCCTTGCACACCAAGCCCGTGTCGCCCCACGTCCTGCCACAGAGGCACAGCAGTTTGCGGCTCTCCTCCTCCGGCGTCGCCATCCCCGATCTCCTCGGGCGAGAACACAAGAGCCCAGAACACACGGCGTGAGCCGTGGCTCTGGGCTCTTGTGTTCTTCCCCGGCGGCGGTGTGTCTGGTCTAGCATGCTGCTGACCCGGGCCGGGCTCCTGGGGGGGCCAGTGGAGTATGGCACCTCATGTCGCGGGGCAGGGCCCCGGGGGCATGGCGAGCGCCGCCAGGGGGTGCTGAGGAGTGATCGAGGCCCTCGCATCCCTCGCTTCCGGCCTCTTCGTGATCCTGCTTTGCCCCCGCGACAAGCGCTCGCTCAGGCGGTCGGCAGCGGGCGCATCCGAATGCGATCAGCTCCTACGACGGAAAAGTGGCCAGCCCAGTCCGACCGTCCGTTCACGATCTCGGCGAGCACGCGGCCCACATCCGTCGGCGCCGGCATGGGCAAGCGAAACAGCACAACACCACATACGGCTGGGAGCCTCTCGCGCCATGCCAGCTCGCCGAAATCCTTGTCGAACGTCAGGAGAATGCGGCTTTCCTCCTGCGCGCGGGCCAGGACGTCACGGTCGGCGCTTCCTGGCGGGTCGATGCGGATCCAGGCCACGTCGTGGCCGGCCAAACGCAGAGCTTGCACAACGTCACCAGGAATGTTTTCGTCTGCCAGCAGGCGCACGGGCCCGTGGCTCAGGCAGGGCTGAGGGGGTAGACCTTCTCGGCTTGAAGCACCTCGCTGGCGTACTGGAGGCAGGCCCCGACGTCTTCATGTGCGAGGCCGGGGTAGTTTCGAAGGAGATCGCCTTCCGACCAGCCCTGGCCCAGGAGGCTGAGGATGAGATCCACGGCCAGCCTGGTACCGCGGATGACCGGCTTCCCGGCCAGCACCGTAGGGTCGATCGTGATGCGATCCCTCCAGTTCATGGCAGGGTCTAGCGTACTCCAAAACGACGCTCGTGCGCCTCACTTACCGGCCTGATACGGCCCGTCGGACTCGACCCGTTCGTGAGCCCAGGTCGCCTTGCGATCGACGGAACACCCTGCGTGTTCGAGTCTTGGGAGGTTTCCATGATGTTGCTGACTCGTAAGCCGTCGTAAGATCTGGCGAAAACGTGGCGTGACTGAAAAACGGGTTCGGATCCGGTTGTGTTCGTGGAGGTCGTCTCTCTGGGACGATCGAGAAGCGGCGGCAGACGGCGGCGGTCTTGTCGCCGGAAGCTGCATCGCGACGGAGCGCGAGATGCCGGAAAGGTCTACGGAGTGAAGCAGGTCGGCGTCTGCGCCCATTTTGCGCCCACAACACCCTGAACGAAGCTGAAATGAGCACCACCATGCTGCACCATTCCACAAGGTGGAACCTGGCGTCGTGTTGAGCTTTCTTCGCAAGATCAGAGGGTTGCCGTCACAGCCTCGAAGCCGCTCTTAACCCAAAAGTCGCTGGTTCAAATCCAGCCCCCGCAACCAGCAACGACTAGGGGTTAGCGGACGCATGAGCCGCTAACCCCTTTGCTTTACCCAGGAATCGGTCCCTGGGGGATGTCCGCCTCGGGCCACTCCACGAACTCCTGTGAGTGGTCGCACCGATACCTGCGCTCCCTCATTCCCCACGGCATCATGCGACTTCAACGCCGCCGCTGCTCGCGCGTCCCGGATGACCGGGACGGTGGGCTATGACCCCGCCCGGTGTCCCGTGAGGGACGCCGGACCTTTTTCCTGGCTTGTTCCGAGAGGGCTGGGGAGGGAATGAGATGAGGTGGCGTCGCGTGGACGATCACGGCTCCGACTACTGCTATCTGTTCCCCGACCCGGGAGAGACCGATCGCCACGTTGTCGCGGCCGTCGCGGCGGCCAGCTTCAACTCGGCGTGGCCCGAGGGGTACGGCTGGGAGCAGTGGGACCCAACGGTGGAGGTGGGGATCCACGACGTGCGCGACGCGCTTCCGGAGGTCTTCGGGCACCGACGGCTCTGGGAGAAGGACCAGGTCCTCGGCATGGACTATGTCGGCGGTCGGCGGTGCAAGACGTATGTCTACCGCGAGAGGCGGGGCGAACACCGCGGACGGCTCAAGCTCAGCTCGGGCGAGTACGAGGCGACGCGAGGCGACGTCGAGCGCCTGCTCCAGGCGGCCTCGGACCTTCTCGGGCGCCGACGAGGCCGGCATCGCCGCCCGACGGGAGCTTGACATTGTTCCAGGGGCGGGTAATCTACAGGCGTACTTGCCCCCCGCCAGACACGCCGAAAGGCCCGGGCGGGGTTATTTTTTCCCCGGACCATGAGCCCGGCCGAACCGGCGGGCAAGCGCGCGGTGGTCTTCATCGACGGGCAGAATCTCTTCCACGCGACGCGCGAGGCCTTCGGCTACACCTACCCGAGCTACGACGTCCAAGCGCTTGCGGAGCGTCTCTGCGCCGCACCCGGTTGGCAGCTCGCGCAGACGCGCCGCTAGAGTTGGCTATACTCTGTGGCAGCGGGCTCCGGGGAGAGCCAGCGTCTGAGTCTGGAAGATTATGTCATGCGGACGGGGCACGAGGCGGGGGGCGACGGCGGCCGGAGGGGGCGAGAGTTGGCTATGCTCCAGGTCCCGGCGAAGGTCACTGCGGGCTGAGCGTAGGCGGGCAGGTGGGTGCGCGCCGCCGTACTCCCGAAGGCTCGCTGCGCGTGTGATCTACGAGCTCCCCTTCATCTGGACTTCCGACATCTCGGGCACTACCGTTGCGTCCACTTCATGGAGGATTGGTCAGTTATGAAACATAACTCACGAAATACTCGGATCTTCACCGTCATCGCCATCGTGCTGATTGTAGGCAACGTCACGGCGATCCTCGCCGGCGGACCACAGCCCTCATCCGACCGGGCTCGTGTCCAGCTCCCTTCCGGCCCGGTTGCGCGAGAGCTCGCGCTCGCCAGAAACCAGCCGGCTCCTTACGCGCTCCCAGAGACGGGTGGAACATTCCAGAAGATCGATGCCTGTGTTCAAACGTCGATGCGCGCCTACGACATACCAGGCGCGTCGATCGCCATCATCGACAACGGTTCGTTGGTGTACGAGAAAGGCTACGGCGTCAAGCATCGGGAGCAGGGTGGGAATGTCACTCCCGGCACGGTCTTTCGGTTCGGTTCCACACTGAAGATGATGACCGCGGCCGCCGTGATGCAACAGGTCGAGCAGGGCCGGGTCAATCTTCAGGCTCCCATCACACAATATATTCCAGAGTTTCAAGTTGCGGGGCCATGGCCGTCCAACACTATTAGCGTGTGGAACCTGCTCACGCACACGTCGACATTCCCGGACCGATATGACCAATACATGTTTCGTTATGGCCTGGCCGGGCCGACGACGCCGACGGCTCTTTCCGAGTGGGCTGCGGGTCAGTCAGCCATTCCGCTCTACGCGCCGCCGGGCTCGTTCTGGAACTACAGCAATCCGAACTTCTCCCTGGCCGGGCTGATCGCGGAGAGGGCGAGCGGCCTGGAATACCACCAATACATGAAGGACCGCGTGTTCGGCCCCGCCGGCATGACATCCACCACGCTGCTGCCATCCGATGTTTTGGCATACGGCGATTACGCCTATGAGCACTACGAGGATATCTTCACGGGAGAATCGGTGATCGCCGCTCCCGACGCGTACGACAACTGGGTCATGGCGCCCGCAGGCCTCGGCTTCGCAACAGCGCGAGACCTGGCCCGATTTGCGCTGATCCTGATGCAAGGCGGGAGCCCAATCCTCAACCCCGCCTCCGCCGAAATCATGCAATCGCCCCAGGTCGACATGCAGACCGGCGAGCCTATCTACTATGGTTTTGGTGTGATGGTTCTCCCGGACTATTACGGAGCCAATCTCCGCATGCACGGCGGAAATGTCTTCGGATCGAGCAGCAGTCTCATCTGGGCGCCCGACTACAAGTTCGCCGTCTCCTTGCTCTTCAATGGAGCTGCCTCGCCCGACGACGCCTCGCTCTGCGCCTACACCGCCTTACATCCTTTGACGGGCGAGGCGCCGCCGAACACGAGTATGCCGCCGTCGGAATGGGGAAAGTATGCGGGGAATTACCGAGGCCGATTCTACGGGCACTGGAACTGGAGGACGGGAGGCGAG
>JACORX010000252.1 GCA_016179165.1 Candidatus Rokuibacteriota bacterium
GACCATCCCGTGTGTCAACACCTTCAATTCGTCGAACGTTTTCGCGCCAAAACGGGTAACGATCTCGTCCAGGGCCTCCCTGTCAGACTTCGACAGGCGCTCGTACGTCATCTGGGCCGAGTCCTTCACGGAGAACCTGGGATACAAGGGGGACCGGTCGATCGCCAGAACCTCTAGGAGCGTATCGACGCGCGTATCATCGGTCTTCCCGTCCACGGCCTTAGCCAGCAGCTTCAGGATGGCTGTCGGCACCGGACCGTGCGGCAACGCGAAATACCTATCGCCAGTGATCGGCCGGCCAAAGCGGACGAGATGGTACTTGTCGGCGAGAAACAGGAGTTTGCAGATCTTGTACTTGTCGAAGGCTGGAATGTCCTTCGCTGCCAAGTACACCACCGCCTCAAGAGCCTTCTCGAAATCGAACGGGAAGTCAACGCCGCCCATTTTGTCTCCCCGTAGTCCTGAGATTGTGCCCGGTTTCACCGTGCGCGCCCTTCTGTCAGTGCCTGTCATTGCTCACTTCCAAACCCTACTCACTTGAGTGAGTAGGGTAACATATTCACTCTACATGAACTGGAGTGTTTTTTCTTGAGATTAGTGCGCTCATTCTCAAAGATCGCTCCCTTGCACATGCGCCCGCCCTCGGGGTAAAGTTTATGATCACTCCATCGACGAAGCGGTCTTTGCTCGGCTGCGGGCTGGTCGCCCTCGCGGCGACGATCGTCATGCTACCCCGGCTCGCGTCACCGCATTTCGGCTTGCTGGACGACGGGGTCCTGCCGATCGGCGCCGCGGCCGTCCTCCGGCAGATTACAGGGCAGGAACCGGGAGCGCTCTTCCTGTTCGAGCGTCATCTCGGACTCGTCCGCCCCGTGTATTGGCTCTGGGGTGGCGGGCAGTACCTGCTCTGGGGCGCGAACCCGCTTGGGTTCTTCCTGATGCTGTACCTCAACCTCGTCGCCACCTCCCTTCTCGTCCTGGGAGCCGTGAACGCGGCGACCAAGGACCCGCGAGCGGGCCTGCTCGCCGGCCTGGCCTTCGTACTCTCGCCGCCCGTGGTGGAGAACTACTACACGGCGTCCAAGGCGGAGCCGGTCCTCGTCCTGTGCCTCGCGCTGTCGGTGTTCTTCCTGTACCGGGCCATCGACGTTGCCGACCGGGACACACGGCGGAGTCGGCGGCGCCTGGCGGCCGCGGCGGTGTTCCTCCTGCTGGGCTACCTGTCCAAGCCGACCGCGCACGCCATGATTCTTGTGAGCGGACTCTGGACCATCAGCGCCTGGTGGCGGCAGGGACGATCCGGGAACCGGCAACGGTTCGGCGTCGTCCGCTGGTATTTCATCGCCAACCTCGCATGCGCGGGAACCTACTGGGGCGCGGTCGCTTTATCCGGGACCGCCGGGATCGCGGCCGGTGGATACTCCTCGGGCTACGCCCTGGCCCCCGGCACCGTGCTCCAGGGTCTCCTCAGGCATGCCGCGTTCTATGTCCGGGACTTTCCGCTGTTCTTGATACTGGGCGGCGTCTGGGCGGCAACGGCCATGAGAGCACGCGGCGGGGCGCCAGCCTCGGTCCGGTGGCTCGTGGTCGACTGCGTGTCGTGGATCGTCGGGTGGACCGCCATCATGCTGCCGTGGCAGTCCACGCTCGAGTATCGCCTGCTGCCCGTGTCCATCGGAGTATCCATGGCCACCGGGATACTGCTGAGCGCGTTCGCCGGACAGGAATATCCCGCCGCGCGACGGACGGGGTGGGTCGCAAAAGGGGCACTCATCGCCGGGCTCGGGCTCACGCTGGTCGTGCTCATCAACAACGTCACCAACGCCCGAATTCAGCTCACCGTCGACGCGGCCAACAGGGCCCTCATCGACCATCTCGCCTCGCACGCGCCACCGCACGGGACCGTGCTGGTCAACCTGCCGGAGCCCAGCGAGTACGTCTGGGAGGTGGGCCAGCACCTGGCCGCGTTCCGGGGCCGATCGGACGTCACGGCCGACTACTTCAACGGGGGCGGGCACATCGCCCCTGGAACATTGGTGGCCACCCCGCTCATGCGGCACCAGCCCTTTCCGACCGTGCGGCTCGACTTCTACGAGAGTGGCGTTCCGGAGTGGAGCGCAAGACTGAGCGCACGGCTTGGCGATCGAGCCACGCTCGTGTACCGAGAGGTCGCGCGGGTGCCGCTCCTCTACGTGGCCATCGAGGAGCCCGTCTGCCCGGTCCTTCTGGCCGCGGACATCCAGGATGGGGCGTACTGCGGAACCGGGCGACCCTTGATCGATCGGCGCGTCTTTGAGTACGGCTGGGAAGTCTACGCCGTCGGACCGCTGCGCGGGTGGACCCCGAGCGGGCGCGCGCATGACGCCGAGTAGCACGATGCGGCGGCCGGATGGCTCATGTCGAGGACCTTCCGGCCGACTCGCCGCCTCCCTCCTCTATGAACTTCCAGCGCCCCAGGCTGCGCAGCAGCCTGTACATCCGCGTTCGTTTGACTTGCCCTCGCAGCGCGCCGATCTCCGCCCTCAACCTGTTCCGCTCCCCCTCCACCGCCCCCAGCCGCAGCC
>JACORX010000027.1 GCA_016179165.1 Candidatus Rokuibacteriota bacterium
GTCTTCGCCTGCTGGTCCTTCAGGTAGTCGGCCCCGTGCTTCTTCTTGACCAGCGCTTCGACCTCGCGCCGGAAAAGTCGCAGGAAAGGGTTCCCAAAGCCCTTTCGCAGCCGCCAACCTCTCCTCCTTCCCCCCTGGCCCGAGCCAAGATCGCGCCCCCCGGAGCGAGAGTCAAGCCCCGAGAAAGAGTCCGCAGGCCGCGTCTTGACTGCCCCGCGGTCGCTGGCGCAAGATCGCACGGGATGATTGGCCCGGCTGGAGGATCAACGATGCGCTCCGCGCGTGTCTCTCGGCGCCTGCCACCCCGCCGTCGGTGCCCGCCGGCCCGGCCCGGTCTGACCGTGGCCTTCTTGTCGCCGACGCGCTGCGCGCGCTCGCGTCCGATCCCGTGGAGCTGCTCCTGGACGAGCCGTCACAGGGCCCGGCGCCCATGACGGTGCGCGAGCTCGCCCTAGCGATCCGCGCGCTGCCTGTCGAAGGCGTCACCGTGCTGCTCGTCGAGCAGAACCCGAGCCGGCCGCATCGATCGCGGATCAGGCCTTCGTCATGGTGACGGCGCGGATCGTCTACGCGGCGACGCCCGAGCGGCCATGCGTGGAAACAGTCGACGGGCGCCGCCGCCACGCGACTCTCTAGCGGGAGGCTGTCATGCCGACGTTCCAGACACGACTGACCCCGGCGCTGATCGAGCGCTACACGCGCGCCGGCCACTGGGGCACGGAGACGTTCTCGTCGATCCTCGCGCGGCGGGCGGAGGGCCATCCCGACCGCGTGGCGATCGTCGACCGCGGGGAGCGCGTGACGTACGGCGACCTGCGTGCGCGCGTGGACCGTGTAGCCGCAGGGCTCCAGGCCCTGGGGATCGGGGCGGGCGACGTCGTGACGATCCAGCTCCCGAACTGGGCGGCGTTCGCCTACGTGTTCTTCGCGTGCGAGCGGATCGGCGCGGTGGCGAACCAGATCGGTCCCGACTTCCGGAGCCGCGAAGTCGAATACATCCTGAGGTTCTCCGAGAGTCGCGCGTTCGTGTGCCCGGCCTCGTTCAAGAACTTCGACTACGTGGCGATGGTTCAGGATCTGAGGCCGCAGCTTCCGGACCTGACGTTGATCCTCGTGCTTGGCGGCGATGGCACGGAGGGCACCGTCGCCCTCGATCCGATCATCGACGGCACCCGCACGCTGCCGCCTCTCGAGCCGCGCACCATCGGCGCCGACGACGTCATGCGGACGGCGTTCACGTCGGGCACGACCGGCAATCCCAAGGGCGTGACGCACAGCTTCAACACCACGCTCCCCGCATGCCGGATCCTGAACGACGCGATGGAGGTGACGGACAACGAGGTTTTCCTCGTCTACCTGCCGCTCGGCCTCAACTGGGGCTACCTCACGCTGCTCCAGTCGATCATGGTGGGCGCGCGTGCCGTGCTGCTCGACCGCTTCAGCGGCCGCGCCGTGCTCGAGCTCATCCAGCGCGAGCGGGTGACGTTCATCCCCAGCGCGCCGGCGTCGATCATCGCGATGCTGAACGACCCCGAGCTGGACAGCTTCGACCTGCGCTCGCTGCGCGTCGTGATCACGGGCGGCGCGTCGTGTCCCGTGGAAACGATCCGCGCCTATCGGAAGCGCTTCCCCGGCCGCCTCATCGAGCTCTACGGGATGCTGGAAACGGGCTTTCACACCTTCACGCGTTTCAGCGACGATCCCGAAGCGGTGGCCGGCTCGATCGGGCGCGTCGCGAAAGGGATGGGGCTCCGCATCATCGACGACGACGGGCGCGACGTGGCGACGGGTGGGGAAGGCGAGATCGCGGCCGAGGGCCCATCGGTCCACCTCGGCTATCACAAGAACCCCGCCGCCAACGCCGAGCTCTTCACCGCCGACGGCTGGTTCCGCACCGGCGACCTCGGCCGGATCGATCCCGCCGGGAACGTGCGGATCGTGGGCCGACTCAAGGAGATGATCAACCGCGGCGGCAAGAAGTTCTTCCCGCGCGAGATCGAGGAGATCCTCTACACGCATCCCAAGGTCCTGCACGCCGCGATCGTCGGCGTGCCGGACCCTCGGCTCGGCGAGCGCAACTGCCTCTGCCTGATCCCGCGCGCCGGCGCGTCGCTGTCGCTGGAAGACGCGCTGACGTTCCTCGGGGACTCCGTGGCGACCTACAAGCTGCCCGAGGAGCTCGAGCTCTTCGAGGAGTTTCCGTTCACGCCGACGGGAAAGATCCAGCGCCACGCGCTCAGGCGTCAGGTGCTCGCGCGGCGCGAGGGAGGGACGCGGTGATCTTCGACGTCCACTCCCACTGGGGCACCAGAGGAGATCTTGCAGAAGGTGTTCCGGCGCAACGCGGAAGCGTACTTCGCCGGGATGGCGCGCTGATGGACCTCGGGCTCAAGCGTCGCGTGGCGATCGTGGGCGGCGCGAGCGAGGGCATCGGCTACGGGCTCGCGGAGACGCCCGCCGCCGAGGGGGCACGCGTGGCGATCACCGCGCGGATCGTTCGTCACCGGCACCACCATCCAAGTGGACGGCGGGTCGCGCAGCACCCTACTGTAGCGGCCGGCGCTCCTGCGCGAAGCGGGCCCGGTCACCCGCCGGATCGACTGTGTCAAGGCAGGTGCCGAGGGAGGACCCTCGGGCGAGGCGGGCGGGCGAGGCGGGCCATGACTGAGCGCGGGTTTTATGTTATCTACCCTCTGCCGCCCGGGGCGCTATAATCGGGCGCTTCGATCGGGAAGCCGGGTGCGCACACGGTGGCGCTGATCGTCCACGGACAGGAGGACCGCGTATGAAGAGGCGTGATTTTCTGAGCATGGCGGGGGTGGGTGGCGTGGGCGCAGGCCTCGGGTTCCCGGCCTTCGTGCGCGGCGTGTCGGCGGCGACGCCGATCAAGATCGGCCTGCCCACGGCGCTGTCCGGCAGTAACGCCCAGTACGGCGTGCAGGCCAAGCGGGCGTGCGAGCTGTTCGGCAAGGAGATCAACGCCAAGGGCGGTGTGCTCGGCCGGCCACTGGAGTTCATCTACGAGGACACCGGCGGCGATCCCGCCACGGCCGTTCGCAAGGCCCAGAAGCTGGTGGAGAAGGACGGGGTCAAGTTCCTCACGGGCACCGTGCTCTCGTCCGAGGCGCTGGCCGTCTCGGCGAAATGCCCGGAGTGGAAGGTGATCCTGATGTCCACCATCAACGGGGCGGGCGCCCTGACCGCGAAGTCCTACAACCGCTACTTCTTCCGCATCAACACGAGCGGCCCCATGGGCGCGCGCGCGGTCACCCTGTACCTGGCCGATTCGCCCATGAAACGCTTCTTCGGCCTCGGGGCCGACTTCGCCTGGGGGCGCGACAGCGTCGGCTCCTTCTCGGCACAGATGACCGCGGCGAAGAAGGAGATCGTCGGGAAGGACTACCCGCCCATCGGCACCAAGGACTTCGCGAGCTACATCGCCAAGATCAGGCAGTCGCGCGCCGAGGCGTGCTATCTGGCGCTGCCCGGGCAGGACGCCACGATCTTCCTGAAGCAGGCCCACCAGTTCGGCCTCACCAAAGAGGTGAAGCCGATCATGGAGATCGTCGAGCTGGAGAACATGAAGGCGGTGGGCGAGGCCATGGCGGGGACCATCGGGAGCAGCCGCTATCCCTTCACCGTGGACACGCCGAAGAACAACGCCTTCGTGGCGCGCTTCCACGCCATGCA
>JACORX010000254.1 GCA_016179165.1 Candidatus Rokuibacteriota bacterium
CGCCCGATCTCGGCCGCGGGCACGCGGCGCTCGCGGAGGCCGAACGCCACGTTCTCGAACACGGACAGATGCGGGAAGAGAGCGTAGGACTGGAAGACGACGCCGAGGCCGCGGAGGTGAGCCGGCCGGCCCGTCACGTCCTCGCCATCGATGAGGATCCGGCCCGCGGTGGGCTCGACGAAGCCTGCGATCAGGCTGAGCGTCGTGGTCTTGCCGCAACCGGAAGGCCCGAGCAAGGACAGGAACTCGCCCTCGAAGATCGCGAGGTCCACCGCGTCCACGGCGCGGACGCCGCCGTATTCCTTGGTGCAGCCCTGCAGCTCGACGACGGGCCGGGCCATGACCGTCAGTGCTGGAGGAACACCCGCCCGAGTCCCAGGTACCGATCGGCGACCCAGACAGCGAGGAAGGTGGCGAGGATGAAGAGGGTCGAGAGCGCAGCGATCGTCGGATCGGTGTAGTTGACGACATAGGTGAACATCGCGACGGGCAGGATCTCCGTGACGCGGTTCGAGATGAACAGCGACACGACGAACTCGTTCACCGAGACGACGACGGCGAAGAGCGCCCCGGCGAAGAGGCCGGGGCGAAGGAGCGGCAGGGTGACGCGGCGGAAGACCCGCCAGGGTGTCGCGCCCAGGCTTGCCGCCGCGCGCTCGAGGGCGGGGTCGAGGTTCTTCACGCTGACCCACACCGAGCGCACCACGAAGGGCAGCACCAGGGCGACATGGGCGGCGATCAGGACGCTCCGGCTCCGGAGCATGCCGAGCGAGGCGGCGAGGATGAGGAAGCCGAGCCCCGCCGCCACCCCGGGCACGACCAGTGGCGAGAGCAGCGCCGCCGCCCAGAGGTTCCGCCCGCGAAGCCGCGCCCGCTCGAGCGCCAGCGCCGCCAGCGTTCCGATCGGCAGCGCGAGCGCCACCGCCCAGGCCGTGACGAGCACGGTGTTGAGCGCGGCGCGCTGAAACTGCGGGTACGTCAGGACGTTCACGTACCACCGGAGCGAGAAGCCGGCAGGCGGGAACGACAGGATGGCGGTCGGGTTGAACGACACCGCGATCACGATCGCCGTGGGCACGGTGAGAAAGGCGGCGAGAGCCAGGACGACCAGTCGCAGGCTCACGCCGCGCGCCCCGCCGTCAGCCGGCCCAGCCCGGCCAGCAGCGCCAGCGTCAGCGCCAGCGCGACCATGGCGAATGCCGCGGCGCCGGGCCAGTTGAAGGAGTCGAGCCCGAGGTCTTTCACGACGTTGGCGATCATCTTGACCTTGCCGCCGCCCAGCAACTCGGGCGTGGCGAAAGCGCTGAGCGTCCACGCGAAGACGATGAGCCCTCCGGAAATAACGCCGGGCATGGACAGCGGCAGCGTCACCCGCCAGAAGACGCGCGCGGGGCGCGCCCCCAGGCTGGCCGCCGCGCGTTCGTACGCCGGGTCGATGTGGCTCAGGGCGGCGGCCAGGACGAGGATCATGGACGGCATGGAGAAGTGGACGAGGCCGACGAGGACGCCGCGCTCGGTGAAGAGCATCGGCAGAGGCCACGTGACGACGGCATTGCCGAGCACGAGCACCCACGCGTACGTCCGCACGATGGCGCCCGTGAAGAACGGGGCGAGCGTGAGGATAAGCAGCGCCGATCGCGCCCGGCGCGACGGCGTCCGCGCCAGCGCATAGGCGACCGGGTAGGAGAGCACGAGGGTCAGGAGCGTCGTCGCCGCGCTCAGCAGCACCGTCTCCCACACGGTGTCCAGGTACTGAGGGGCCAGCACGCTCCGGAAGTTGGCGAGGGTGAGCCCGCCGGGCCGGAGCGACCCCGGGATGAATTCCAGCACGCTCCACCGGAACAGCGCCCCGAGCGCCGCCGCGAACACGGCGAGCACGACGACCGCCGGCGCGAGCAGGAGCTTCACTTCTTGACGATGTTCGCCGTGAACCACTCGCGCCAGGCCGGCAGGTTCTTGGCCCGCGCCTCATCGTTCATGATGTAGCCGCGCTCCTTCCACTGGGCGGGCGTCAGGAAGATGCCGGGCTGCCCGGCAAGGCCCGGGGGCACGGAGGCGCCCGTGTTGACGGGACCAGCTCTGAGCGCCTTGACGAGGTCCGACTGGATCTCCTTGCCCAGCGCGAAGTTGATGAACTGGAGCGCGGCGTCCGCCTTCTTCGTGCCGGCCATCACGGCCATGGTGTCGATGCCGACGATACCGGGATAGTCCCGCGGCTGGACGATCTTGACGGCGATGCCCTGCTCCTGGAGGTGGTAGGCGTTGACCGAGAGCATGACCTGTACGGGCGCCTGGCCGGTCTTCATCAGGTCCTGGCTCTGGGCGTCCGTGGCGAAGAAGGCGACGATGTTCGATTTCAGCCGCTTCACCCGCTCCTGACCCTTCTCCCACTGGAACTCGTTCCCGCCTTCCATCTTGGCGCTCACGGTGATGATGTGGCTGGGATCGAAGTCCGGCATGGCGATCTTGCGCGCCAGGCGGCCATCCCACAGGTCGCCCCACTTCGTCAGCTCGAAGCCGATCTTGTCCGGCCGGTAGGCGACGGTATAGACG